>JAJAZG010000357.1 GCA_026785865.1 Pseudanabaena sp. CAN_BIN31 | reverse complement strand
TGACTATGTGCGTGACCGTATTTCTCAACTTGGCAATATTCCTTCTTTGCACACTATTATTCGTGAGCTGTCTTCTCTTAATTCCTTTGCTTACTTATGGAACCCTGAATAACTCTTCACCCCTGAATATTGAGGGGATACATTTCATGGATATAACAAGCACTAGAAGTTACTAAAATGTCATACTCAAAGTTATATAAAAGTTATATTGTTTTTTGTATTTTGCTGAAAATGCCTAGACTACCTAATCATTCAGAATAAAAAACCAAAAACAAAAGGCGGCGCTCAGCGCCGCCTTTTGTTTTTGGTTTTTTATTCTTCGTCCTCATTGGTCGTAACTGATTTGTAGCTATGGGGTAGCTCTTTAACAGCATTGGCAATTACACCGATTAAATTGAGCTTTTGTAGAACCGCGATCGCCTGAGAAAACTCACCATGCGTAATCCGATAGTTTGTTCTAGAGGTCGTTGTGGTAAATAGCCATCCAATGCCCAAAAAGCGCCTACGCGAAAAAATTGCAAAAAATTTTCCATAATCTAGATCTTTAGGTGCTACCATTCATCCCTAGTAATTGTTGTAGAATCAATATGACTAAGGCGTTTGAGAAAGAATTTGGCGATTATGCAAAATATCTTAGATCATATTCAATGTGGGATTTTTGTTTTGGCGGTTGAAGTAAATACGCAAGAATCAGATGTAAATGCTTCAGCATTTACGTTGCGGTTTACAACCGCCAATCTTGTATTTACGCATCTTGTATTTGGAGAGCGTAGCGTTGATCAAACAGTCAATTTAGTGGGATTGCAACCCAAAGAATGTTTGTCCTTAGAATTTGCCGAAGCCTTGCATAAGCATGTTAGCCAATGCTTAAAAACACAACAAGTTATTAAGTTTGCAGAAAAACTCGATTTGGTGACAAATCGAGTTTTATCGATTTCGCTATCCTTAGAAGTTAACGAAAACGATCGCTCGCAGCAGATCGTTGGCACTTGCCAAGATATTACTAAACTAGAATTATCTAAATCTCAAGTTAAAGATTTTAATCGCAAGAAATTTAGTCATTTGGTGAGTGAAGTTTCTGAGGCTTTTGTGGTGGTTGATCGCGAAGGTGTGGTTCGCTATGTCAATCAAGCCGCCGAGACACTATTTGGTTATACAGCCGATGATATTGTCGGCGAAACTTTCGGACTACCTGTAGTGGCGGGAGAACGTACAGATATTGATATTCTCAATCGAGGTAGCATCACCTCTGCGGAAATGCGTGTATCTGAAGCGATCAATGAAGATCAGCAAGTTTATGTGGTGGCATCTTTGCGAGATATCTCAGAACGTAAGCGGGTAGAAGAATCTCTGCAATTACGCGAACGGGCGATCGCTGCTAGCTCCAACGGAATTGTGATCACCGATGCCACTCAGCCGAATAATCCGATGATTTATATTAATCCCAGCTTTGAAAGGATTACAGGTTATAGTGCGGCGGAGGTGATTGGGCGTGATTGTCGTTTTTTGCAAGGTAGCGATCGCCATCAAATCGATCTTTTTGATTTACGTAAGGCAATTCAAGAACAGCGAGAATGTCATGCTGTCCTGCTCAACTATCGTAAAGACGGCACTCCATTTTGGAATGATTTGTATATTGCGCCTGTATTTAATGATCGCGGTGAACTTACTAACTACATCGGCATTCAAACTGACATTACCGAGCAAGTAAAGTCAACCCAAAGATTGATCAGCAGTGAAGAGCAATTACGTACTGTACTGACATCAATTAAAGAAGGGATTACCTTTAGCGATGATTCAGGCTATTTCTCTATTTTTAATGATGGTATGGAAAACCTGACAGGATATATGTTGGCTGAAGCAAATGCCAGTCCAGACTTTACAACTTTCTTATATCCCGATCGCCTCGAACATGACAAGGCTTTGCAACGCTTACAGCAGCTACAGCAAACTGGTCAAGTGATCACGGTGGAGACCCGCATTCGCCATCAAGATGGCACATTTAAAGATGTTTTAGTTTCTACGAGACTATTAGCATACAAAGGCAATCGGATGTATTTGAGTAGTTATTACGATATTACCGATCGCAAACAAATCGAAACTCAACTACGCTATCAAAGTGAAAGAGAACGCTTATTAAATGCGATTTTGCTTAAAATTCAATGTGAGCTAAATCTAGATCAAATTTTAGCAATCACAGTTAAAGAAGCTCAAGAATTACTACACATTGATCGCGTTGTGATTTATCAATTTCAAGAAGATTGGAGTGGTAAGTTTGTTGTCGAAGCAGTTAATGATCCCTTGCTGTCTGTACTAGGTAAAACTATCAATGATTCATGTTTTAATCAAGACTATGTCCGAAAATATCAAAGTATAAGTATATCCAGTATTGACGATGTCGATCTTGCAGATTTAAGCGCTTATCATAAAGAGCTTTTACAATGCTTTCAAGTAAAAGCAAATATTGTCGTCTCTATTTCTTTTGGTGGCACATTATGGGGATTGCTAATCGCTCACCAATGTCTTGCCCCACGTCAGTGGGAAGATTTTGAAATCGATTTGCTTAGACAATTAGCTAATCATGTGGCGATCGCCATTCAACAAGTCAAATTATTTGAGCGCGTCCAAGATCTTAATAAAAACCTTGAGCGTCAAGTCGCCGATCGCACACAGCAACTAGAACAAAGTTTGATCCAGCTAGAAAGAGCATTGCTTAAAGAAAAAGAACTAAATGAACTCAAATCACAATTTATTTTTAGAGCTTCCCACGAATTTCGGACTCCACTTGCCACGATCCAAACCGCAAGTGATTTGCTGCGAAACTATGGCTATAAAATGTCAGAAGATAAAAAATTAGAAAGAATCGATAAAATCCAACGCGAAGTTAAAGCAATGACTAACCTATTAGAAGAAGTGTTAATCATTGGTAAATCTGAGTCTGGAAAATTTGAATTGCGACCAGAAGAAATTAATCTAGAAGATTTTTGTTTGGAAATAATTGAACAAACTCAATTAATCGGAAATCGTAAGCATCAAGTTATCTTTAAAAATATTAATACTCCCTCGCAAATAGAGATCGACACTAAATTTCTTAGACAAATTATTTCTAACTTATTATCGAATGCAATTAAATATTCGCCTAATGCTAACGAAGTCTTTTTGACGATATCTCAAATTAGCGATCGCATTCCCAAGCTTTTGTTAGAGATTCAAGATCAGGGAATTGGTATTCCTGAAGCCGATCAAGAAAAAGTTTTTGAGCATTTTTATCGCGCCCACAATGTTGGTATGATCGGCGGTACAGGCTTAGGGATGGCAATCATCAAAAATTCAGTTGACATTCTTGGTGGCACAATTCAACTTACTAGTGTTGAGAACCAAGGAACTACTGTAAAGGTAGAACTTCCTATTTACCCAAAGGAATAAATGAAATTATGACGATAATTCTAGTGATCGAAGATGTAGAAGCATTACGCGAAGAGATTATGGAAACTCTCTTGTACGAAGGGTTTGATGTACTGGGGGCAGAAAACGGAGTTGTGGGGGTACAAATGACCAAAACCTATTTGCCAGATCTGATTATTTGTGACATTGCCATGCCAGAATTAGATGGTTTCGGCACTCTAGTCGCGTTGAGACAAGAACCAAAAACATCATTGATCCCGTTCATATTTGTGACGGCGATGACAGAAAAAGCGGATATGCGTCGAGCGATGCAACTTGGTGCAGACGACTACCTGACTAAGCCATTTACTTCGGCAGAATTGTTAGGGGCGATCGCCTCACGTTTGCAAAAGTATGAATCCGTAAAAGAGCATTATTATGACGAGATCAAAGCAGTTGGCAAAAAATTTGAATACTCGTCGCATCACGACGATCTGACACAACTACCAAATCGCATTCTTTTTCATCAGTCATTAAGCCAAGCCGTATTACATGCAAAAATTAATCGTAAGTCTCTAGCCTTATTGTTTCTAGATATGGACAACTTCAATGTCATTAACAACACGCTTGGTAATGATATTGGCGATCAATTGTTTAAGGCGATCGCAGAGCGGCTAAGGCGGTATACGGCTCCCTGCGATATGGTCGCAAGAATACAGGGTGACGAGTTTGCAATGATCATTTCTGATGTTGCAGATACGGTCAGCGTCAAGCTTGAAACCCAGAAAATTTTAGATTTACTAAGTCGCCCCTACAATCTATATGGGCATGAAATTTTCATCACCAGTAGTATTGGCATCACTATTTTCCCCGATGATCATCAAGAAGCAGAAGGATTAATCAAAAATGCTGAATTAGCGATGTACTATGCCAAAGACCACGGCAGAAATAGCTATAAATTGTATAGTTCAGACCTGAATGTACAATCTTCAGAATATATGGCCCTGGCAAATAGTCTCCATCGCGCCATGGATCGCAACGAGTTTCGGGTTTTTTATCAGCCTTTAGTCGATCTCAAATCAGGCAAGATCGTCGGTGCGGAAGCGTTAGCCAGATGGCAACATCCCGACTTAGGCATCATTATGCCCTGTAGGTTTATCCCTATTGCTGAACAAACAGGACTCATTCTGCGCTTGAGTGAGGTAATGCTATATTCAGTTTGCCAACAAATGCGAGCTTGGCGCGAGGCGGGTATAAATTATGGGTTTGTGGCAGTCAATCTATCTAGTCAGCATTTTCGCCCAGATAGCAACTTGATGGAATTCATTAGTAAGGTTTTACTAGAGACTGGCACAGATTCAGATAATTTAGCAATTGAACTCACCGAAAGCATCATCATGAAAAATGCAGAATTTACGATTCAGGTGCTATCGCAGTTAAAGGCTATGGGCGTAAAGGTGGCGATCGATGATTTTGGTACAGGTTATTCGTCTCTAAGTTATCTCAAGCATTTTCCAGTAAATACCCTCAAAATCGATCGCTGCTTTGTTGAGGACATCACCACCGATCGCCATGATGCAACGATTTCCTTAGCAATTATCGATCTTGCCCATAGTTTGTCATTGCAAGTTGTTGCTGAGGGTGTCGAAACTGCTGAGCAGGCTGAGCTTTTAAAAGAGTACGGTTGCGATCGCATTCAAGGCTACTTCTTCAGTCCTCCACTACCAGCGACTGAGTTTGAGAAAATGTTGATTGATGGTAAATGTTTAGATGATCAACATTGTGTAAGTATTTAGTCATAATAAAAACCAAAACCGAAAAAGCTGTGGCGGGCGCGCGGCGGGGGGGGCCCCCGTGTTTGTTTTTGTTGGTTTTTTTATTTTTTTAT
>JAJAZG010000356.1 GCA_026785865.1 Pseudanabaena sp. CAN_BIN31 | reverse complement strand
GTCCTGATGCGACTAGCCCTGCGATATGGGCGATATCTGCCATGAGGTATGCGCCAACTTCATCAGCGATCGCCCTAAATTTAACGAAGTCAATAATTCTTGGATATGCTGAATAACCGCAAATGATTAATTTAGGCTTATGTTTTAGAGCCAGATCGCGAATCAAGTCAAAATCTAGCTGTTCGGTTTCTTTGTTCAAGCCGTAATGGACTTTGTTAAACCACATGCCCGATACGTTAACGGGTGAACCATGGGTCAAATGTCCACCGTGGGACAAGTCCATCCCCAAGAAAGTGTCCCCAGGTTTGAGTAGGGTCAAAAACACGGCAAAGTTAGCTTGTGCGCCAGAGTGGGGCTGGACATTGGCATGGGCTGCACCGAATAATTGTTTGATGCGATCGATGGCGATCGATTCGATTTCGTCTACAAATTCACAGCCGCCGTAATAGCGCTTGTGGGGAAGCCCTTCAGCATATTTATTAGTCAATACCGATCCCTGTGCTGCCATGACCGCAAGGGATGTAAAGTTTTCGCTGGCAATTAATTCGATATTATTGCGCTGTCTATGGAGTTCTTTGTCGACAAAACCTGAGACAAGGGGATCAGATGCGGCGAGGATGGGAAATAAGTTGGTCATTTTGCTAAACTTCTGTGCTGAATGTCTGAAATTAACTGAAATTAAATTGCTCTAAAGCGGTACTGGGTTAGCAGGAACGAAAACACCCGTCAAATTATGCTAACACGCGGAGATAAGTAGCGCTTTACACTACGCTAAAATCCATCTGAGCCAATAAAATAACCATTATGCCCAAGCCTAAGACTACGCTGATCCTCAATCCCCAATCTCAAGCGCACATTACCCTCAGTGAATATGTCACCGCGATCGCATGGTCAGCAAATAGCAAATATCTCGCCGCCGCCACTGCATCGGGTGAAATAGCTTTATTCGATGAAGCAAAAACAGGTAACGATCTTGCCAAGAAGCAAACTACGTTACAAGCACCAACAGAAATTGCGATCGATTGTTTAGGATTTTCGGCAGATGGTCGTTGGCTCGCGGCAGGTGGACAGGATGGCAAAGTGCGCGTCTGGAAATTAGATGGCGATGAACCTGCGATCGCCGCAACTCTCGATCTTGGCAAAACATGGATCGAGCATCTGGCATGGCATCCCACCCGCGCTGAGATTGCCTTTAGTTTCGGTAAATATGTGCAAATCTGGAACGCTGAAACTCTGGATATCGTGACAACTTTGTATTTTGAACAATCAACTGTATTGGCGATCGCATGGCATCCAAGTGGCGAATACCTCTCGGTTGGCGGGGATGGTGGTATCAAAGTTTGGTCTTCTCAAGATTGGTACGAAGACCCGATTTTGTTTGAAGCACCGACGGCGATCGCCAAACTAGTTTGGGATCGCGCAGGACAATATCTCGTTGCTAGTACACTCGATAACTTGGTTGTGGTCAT
Source organism: Pseudanabaena sp. CAN_BIN31 (assembly GCA_026785865.1). Lineage (GTDB taxonomy): Bacteria > Cyanobacteriota > Cyanobacteriia > Pseudanabaenales > Pseudanabaenaceae > Pseudanabaena. The sequence continues at coordinate 3,527 of JAJAZG010000356.1, read as the reverse complement.
GCAATGGTTAAGCAACGACTTTGACGCTTCACCTTGGCGGATGCAGGGCTTTCCGGGCAAGATTCGCTCCTTTGACTGGTCAGCTAGCAAAACTTCGCCGCTATTATCTTCATCCAGTGGTTCCGATGTGGTGGTGTGGGAAAAACACGCCGATCTAAATATTGGTTGGGAAGGTGAAGTTATTAAAGGGCATAACAGCATCGTTGGCTTTGTTGCCTTTAAACCCAAGTCAGAGACATTAGCCTCCGCCGATGAAAATGGCAGAATTACGATTTGGAAGGACGCTAAAGATTGGGTACAAGCTCTCGATACGCCAATGGGTGCGATCACGGCTTTGCAGTGGCAACCATTGGGCAAAAAATTAGCTGCCGCGAATGCGGATGGGGAGCTAATGCTCTGGACAGAATCTTTTCAAGGCAAAGGTTTTCGCTAACCGCAAAAAGTTAGAGAGGTTGCAAAGCAACCCCTCTAACTTTTAGCAGCGAAAAAAACTTTAAAAGGGTTGCTTCGCAACCCTTTTAAAGTTTTTATTGGTTCTGGTTTGAGCGCTTTGGGCTGTAAGATTCAAATGATGATTGGTTTGCTTAATTGCTCAATTTTTTTGCATAACGTGAGGCGATGGCTACCGCTATGCCAATGCACATGTTCAAAAATCTTGCGTAATATGTAAAAACCCCGCCCGCATTCTAGGTTATGGCATGGCGTAGGATCGTCCTTATTGGAGCCGACAGAAGATTCAAGGTCACAACCTTGATCGGTAATAACCCACCAGTACATTTGTGAAACTATCGAAAACTTAACAGTGATTTGCTTACATGGATCGAGGGCGTTGCCGTGTTTTACTGCGTTAACCAATGCTTCCTGCAAACCTAACCTTAACTCTGGCTGCCATTCTAACGGTACTTCGTCAAGCAACAAATCTAGTACTGGTGCAAGATAGAGTGTCGATGTAAAAATGAGATTACTCCACTTCTTTCGTCCTACGGGACGCACAGGTGTCACAACCACGGGCTTTTAACTCCTCTTGAACATTAAAGCTAATCATCAAATATGCGATCAAATTAATTAAATTCGCGATCGCCATACAATAGACCTAGATCCTATTCTAGCGAAAAACCTTCCCTAAAATCTTTCCCCAGTAATATGACCTTTACAAAAAGACAAATTTCTCCCTTTAATCCCACCGAAAACACCCGCACAATGGGAAAAGGGATACGTGCCGCAGTTTTGTTTTTGTTAAGCGTATTGGTGCTAATGGGGATTTTGGGTGGACGACTTTTTTATTTGCAAGTTGTTGAAGGCGATCGCAACCAACAACTTGCCGAGAATAATCGGATCAGATTAATTGCCAAACCGCCTGAAAGAGGTCGGCTTTTTGATCGTAAAGGCAATATTCTTGCTTCAAGTCGATTAGCACATGTGGTTTATCTCTGGCCGATCGCCCAACCCAAGGATAAATGGGAACCAACTATTAATCGTTTAGCTCAGTTAATCGGTGTTTCTGCCCAGACTATTACCGATAAGCTTGAGCAAGAGGGCTATAACTCACCAAACCTAGTTCGAGTGTCTGCGGCAATTAGCCCCAAATTGGTGACCGTACTTTCCGAGCGTAGCCTCGAATTAACTGGCGTAAAAGTCGAGCCTGAAGCAGTGCGCTATTATCCCAATGGCGATGTCGCGGCGCATGTTCTGGGCTATACAGGTGAGCTAACTGCCAAAGAGTTATCGAGATTACGCGAAAAAGGCTATCGTCCTGGGGATTTGATCGGCAAATCGGGCGTGGAATATGTATTTGAAAGTCAACTGCGCGGCGAATGGGGTGGTCAACAAGTAGAAGTCGATGCTTTTGGTAAGGTATTGCGAATTTTGGGTCAGAAGCCACCTAAAGCAGGTAACGCCGTCAAAATGACGATTGATTTAGACTTGCAAAAAGCTGTTGAAAAGATTTTAGGTAAGCAACAAGGTGGGATTGTCGCGATGAATCCTAACAATGGCGAAGTATTAGCGATGGTCAGCCATCCTGCCTTTGATCCCAACCTTTTTTCTGGCAAAATCTCTGAAGCAACATGGAAACGGCTCCAAGAAAAAGATCATCCTTTTGTGAATCGAGTTTTGCAGGTATATCCACCAGCCAGTACATTTAAAGTCGTGACCATGACCGCAGCCTTAGAAACCAAAAAATTTGGCACAAATGATGTTCTAGCAACCTATCCCTATCTTGATATTGGTGGTTTTCAGTTTTGGGATCACAACAAAGCAGGATTTGGCACAATTGGCTTTTATGAGGCAATGGCGTACAGCAGTAATACTTTCTTTGGGCAAGTAGGTATGCGTGTGGGTGAAAAAGATTTGGCGGTATGGGCGCGAAAATATGGCTATGGTGAATATTCGGGGCTTGAAATTAGAGAGGAAGAAACCAAAGGTACTGTGCCAGATGCAGAATGGAAACAAAAAGTAGTTGGGGAACCTTGGTATGTTGGTAATACCTTAAATATGTCAGTTGGACAAGGTGATGTGCAAGCCAATCTCGTTCAAGTTTCGATGATGACTTCTGCGGTTGGCAATGGTGGATTCAAAATTAGACCGCATTTTCTTTTAGAAAATAACGATGCAAAAGAATGGCGGCAGTCTCTAAATATATCGCCCACAAATTTGGTAGCTTTGCAAAAATCTTTAAGATCTGTTTTTGATATCGGGACAGCCTCGGCGCTAAATTCGGAAGAAATCGTCATGGCGGGTAAGTCTGGTACGGCTCAAGATCCTCCTCGCCTAAATCATGCATGGTTTACGGTATACGCTCCCTATGAAAACCCCGAAATTGTCGTAACTGTATTTGCGGAAAATGCTGGTGGCGGTGGTGGTAGTGCAGTGGCGGCTCCTTTGGCAGTTCAGACGATTGAGGCTTATATGAAAATCAAAAAGATGCCTAACTCGCCAAAGAATCCGCCAGTTCCGACGGTAAATGCTAATTAAATTTATTTTCTAAACGTTACCAAGCGATCGCCTTAAATTTCTCATCATTAGCAATTTCAACGCTATCGCCTGAAGTGCGAATCACATAAAGCCCTTTACGATAGGCATAAACATCAACGCTCTCGTTTATTTCTATTCCTGCTACCGCTCCATAAATCTGATAGTTAGCATATTGCGGAAAAGCGGATTTAAACTTCCGTAAGCGATCGCACATTTCATCCACATCGTCCTGTGAGAGTCGCGATTTGCATTCCACCGCCACGACCACATCTCCATTTACCCCTAAGATATCGATTTCGATTTTGACAGCTTCTGATTTGACGCGCAGACTGGTTTGATTGATGTCGATACCGCGATCGCGAAACATCCTAATCACCGCAGGACGCACTAGCTCCTCGACAAATCTACCCCAACGAGTCGTCAGATTTGTAACTTCGCGGCTAGTCTGAGCAACGGTGCGTTCTAGCTGTTTCATAGTGCGATCGTTCTCGGCAGCACGGCGATCGTTTTCGGCTCTGGCTTGGGCGATGCTGTGGTCAAACTCGACCCGCGAT
>JAJAZG010000355.1 GCA_026785865.1 Pseudanabaena sp. CAN_BIN31 | reverse complement strand
TGACTATGTGCGTGACCGTATTTCTCAACTTGGCAATATTCCTTCTTTGCACACTATTATTCGTGAGCTGTCTTCTCTTAATTCCTTTGCTTACTTATGGAACCCTGAATAACTCTTCACCCCTGAATATTGAGGGGATACCTTTAGACCATCTGCAAATAACTGTCTTAACCAATCAAAGGAACCAATATCAGGCTTGACTTCAGTATTTTTGGCTTGCTCAGCAGTATTTTTGGCTTGCTCAGCTTTGTGCTTTTCAAGAATTTCATCAATCTGTTGTTTGATCTTGTCAGTTAGAATACAGGCTAGTGGAACCTCAACCTGAAATGGTTTTGGCAATTCGCCAGTTTTCTTCATGCTACCATCGGGTTGCGAGATTGCAAATCCTTTGCCTACTGCACTAACTGGAATGAGTCGAACTGTCGATTTAGCTTGATTTCTAAGTTTGATTAAATTTTTGAATTCATCAATTTCAAGTAAACGATCTCTAATCTGCTCAAGTGAATAGCTTTGCTCAACTATATCCCACTTGCTAATCACAAAATATACAGGCTTGTCTGAACCTTCCATCTTTTGCATTTCTTGGATCATATTACCCAGATCCTTGATTGCCCAAACTTTTCCAACCTTCTCACCTTTCATTAATGAGCATAGTCTTTGTCCATCAAGCAATCCTAATAGTGCATCTGCATTTTTGAGCCTGTTGTCAAACTCTACCCCCCCATCCTCATCATCTGTTTCATCAGTGATTCTCTCACCTGCATAGTCAAGGTATGTAAAAGAACAAGCGTCATGAATTGATAAACCGCTAGGATTTTGAACTCGGCAAGTAAATGTCCATTCTGAAACTTGATCATATCTCGTAGCAGCAGGCCATTTTTCCTCGATAGCCACTTGAGTGTAGATATTGTTGAGACGCTTACGTTTTGCGACAGTGTCAACTTGCAAAAAAAATCCTAACTCGCTCTGCGTAGATAATCTTTTATACAAGCTAGAAAGGAAAACTGTTTTTCCTTTCTAGCTTGGACCAAGCATGATAATCGAGTAGTTGTTCATGAATGATGTATTCCTTTTGTCTTGTAGACTTTGACTCTGGGATTGTATACAACTTAAGTTGCTTTAAACTTTTGCCCGTATCCTATCCTGATTTTAGGGTATTTAGACCATAACATTTTGCTTAATCAATCAAATCATTGAAATCTACGACTTAACACTTGGTTATAAAGCAAAAAATACCCAATGGGTGTTTTTTGCTTTACATGCGCCTTGTAACTCGTAAAAATTAAGCATCACATAATCCTTACAGCATCAGACAATAGTAACGAAGGATGGCACGGCTAGCGTTCAAGCTGGTGCTGGTGTGGTTGCCGATTCTGATCCTGAGAAGGAATATCAAGAGACGCTGAATAAGGCAAAGGGAATGTTGGAGTCTTTGCGCTGTTTGGGATAATAAAAAGCTATAGCAAACGCGCAGCGTTCGCTATAGCTTTTTAGGTTTTAGAACAAATCTAAATCAGTCACCGCACCCTTACTGCTGGTCGAAACCAGCTTGGCATATTTAGCCAAAACACCCTTAGTGTAGCGAGGAGCAGGAGCTTTCCAACTCGCACGACGGCTAGCAAGTTCCGCCTCGCTGACATTGAGTTGAATCAATCGCTGATGAGCATCAATTGTAATCGAGTCACCCTCATTTACTAAGGCGATCGCACCACCAACAAAAGCTTCAGGTGCAACGTGACCAACCACCATGCCATAGGTTCCACCAGAAAAACGACCATCGGTAATTAGAGCTACAGAATCTCCCAAACCAGCACCGATAATTGCACTAGTTGGCGCTAACATTTCGCGCATACCAGGCCCACCTTTTGGTCCCTCATAACGGATAACTAATACATCACCTGCATTGATCTTATTGTCGAGAATAGCTCTAAGAGAATCTTCTTCCGATTCAAATACACGAGCAGGACCAGTAATAATTGGATTCTTGACACCAGAAATTTTGGCGACTGCACCCTCTTCCGCAAGATTACCTCTAAGAATGGAGAGATGTCCTTGCTTATACATCGGGCGTTCCCAAGGACGGATCACATCTTGATCAGCACGAGGCTCAGCAGGAATATCTTTGATAACTTCTGCGACGGTTTGACCTGTGATCGTGATGCAGTCGCCATGTAATAGACCATGCGCTAATAGCATCTTCATTACTTGGGGGATTCCGCCTGCTTTGTGGAGGTCGGTTGCCACATATTTTCCTGATGGCTTTAGATCACAGAGAACAGGAACACGCTCACGAATGCGCTCAAAATCATCAAGGTTCCATTCCACTCCTGCGGAATAGGCGATCGCTAAAAAGTGCAAAACCGCATTAGTCGATCCGCCCACTGCCATAACTACCGAAACCGCATTTTCGATGGATTCGCGAGTAATAATATCGCGAGGACAGAGATTATTCCGAATTGCATTAACTAAAACTGTGCCAGCAAGTTCGGTATTTGTCGCTTTTTCAGGATTAACCGCCGACATCGTGGAAGAGTACATCAAACTCATGCCCATTGCTTCAAACGCCGAAGACATCGTATTAGCCGTATACATACCACCACAAGACCCAGCCCCTGGGCAAGCATTGCGCTCGACCGAGTTAAGCCTGACTTCGTCAATTCGACCTGCGCTGTATTGACCAACTGCTTCAAAGGAGCTAACCACGGTCAAATCTTCTCCATCAAGATGCCCTGGTTCAATCGTGCCGCCATAGACAAACAAAGCGGGAATGTTCATTCTTGCCATCGCGATCATCGCGCCTGGCATATTTTTATCACAGCCACCGATCGCCAAAATGCCATCCATGCTCTGAGCGCTGCAAGCCGTCTCAATCGAGTCAGCGATCACATCACGGGATACGAGCGAATATTTCATCCCCTCAGTCCCCATCGAGATCCCATCACTAACAGTGATCGTCCCGAAAACTTGGGGCATCCCATTAGCAGTGCGAATCCCTGCCTCGGCACGGATAGCCAATGGTGCGATCCCCATATTGCAAGGGGTGATCGTGCTGTGAGCGCTTGCCACACCAACGATCGGTTTAGTAAAATCTGAGTCTTGGAAACCAACAGCGCGTAACATAGCGCGGTTAGGCGATCGCTGAACGCCTTCGGTAATTGCACGGCTTCGGCGATTATCGGCTTGATTTTCGGGCATATTTTAAATCTGTTTAGTTAGCTTAACTAAAACATTCTAGAATTTTTAGACACTAGAAAAATCTAGAAACATAAATTTGGACTATCAGCAATCCCCAGATGCATCTAACTAATCGTTTTAATCGATACGCTGTTCTCAGTGCCACAGCCGTGACTATGAGCCTTTTACTCTACGGCTGTGGTGAAAGCAGGGTTTCTCAATGTAACAAAATTATTACGGTTGCTAACAAAAGTATTGCTCTAACAATTCCCAAGGATATTTCAGGCTTGGGGATACTTGCCGATAATATCGATCAAATTCGCACAGAAGTTCAAGCGATCGCAGTCCAAGAC
>JAJAZG010000354.1 GCA_026785865.1 Pseudanabaena sp. CAN_BIN31 | reverse complement strand
GCGCGGAGCGCCGCAACGTCTAATCTTTCACTGGGAAGGGAGTAGCCCCTAATTTTCTAGGATTGTAGCGCCTCTAAAGTCCGACTGCCAAGGACTCCATCAACAGACAATCCATACAATGCTTGAGCTTGCTTAATGGCGGCGGTAGTCCTTGAACCTTGAATACCGTCGATCGCTCCATCGTATAAGCCGAGATTGCTCATTAGGGTTTGCCCTTGTTTGATGACATCAGAGGAAGCATTGTTTGTCGGTTGTTGAAAACTAGGTTGAACAACACTTTTATCAGTTTGATCTGCTTCTAAAGCGGCGATAGTAATTGAACCCGCCATTCCGTCGGCAATCAAACCATAGGTTTTCTGCGCCAGAATAACTGCTTCTTGGGTCATGGCACCCTTAATCCCATCGATCGCACCGCCATAAAACCCGCGATCGCTCAGCAATTGCTGCAAGTTACTAACTTCATCAGATTTGGTACTAGATTTAGCGCTTTCGTCTGTGCTGCTAGGTAGCATTAGCGACTCATAGGTGTCACTGTCTAAAGCCGCAAGGGTTCGCGATCCGATTACACCATCAGCCTCTAATTTATAAAATATTTGAGCGGCAATAATTGCCTCTGTAGTCGCCGCGCCTTTCACACCATCGATCGCGCCAGGGTTAAAGCCACGTCTAGTTAATAGTTGTTGAATGCTAGCAATTTCTGGAGTATAGGCAAAGGCAGCGATCGGCATTGCATTGATCGCGATCGTACCCGCCGCTAGTCCAACACATACAACCGACTTGGCATAGTGTGAAGACTGGGCGATCGAGTCAAGCAGTTGGCAATCTAAATGTTGATCAATAGATTCGCCTTGCTGTAAGCGTTCGCAGAGCATTTCACTGTGGAGATAAGCAACAAGTTCCATAAAATTAAAGCCTCTATAAAATAAGCCCTACATTACTATTGTATGGAAAAACAAGTAAATGTCATAAATTGTTTGTTTTTGTAATACAGCGCCTTGCGCTGCCATAGAACCCAGATAATTTTTTAAAAGTGCCGTGAAGCGGCACTTTTAAAAAATTATCTGTATTACTCAAACCCTCAATAAAAACCAAAACCCAAAAAGCTGTGGCGCGAGCGCAGCGAGCGCCACAGCTTTTTGGGTTTTATGTTTAGAGAAAACTTTTAGCGATCGCCTCTGCCAAACCATCTAATGTATATTCCAAAGCCTCACAATCCACGCGCCCTAATAGCTCATAACAAGTCTTAGAGGTCTGAGGACCGATCGAAGCAATCTTGACCGAGGCAATCCACGATCGCCAAGTTTCTCTAGGTGCTACGCGATCGAGTAATTGGCAAAAATGCTTCACGGTTTTAGAACTAGCAAAAGCGATCGCATCTAGACTTTGATTTTGAATGGCAGATAGCGCATCAGGATCGATCGCTTCAGGACATCCCGACTCATAAGCCGCGATCGCATCAACGATCGCGCCATATTTCTGCAACTGCTCCACCAAAATTTCCCGTCCGCCCGACTCCACACGCGGGAACAACATTTTTTTGTCAGTTAAAACATGATTTTGAGCAATAAACGCATCAACTAAAGCATCAGCAATAAAATCTGTCGGCACTAAATCAGGCACAATCCCATAATTTGCCAAAACTTCCGCCGTCTTGCGCCCAACTACCGCCACGCGCAAAGAATATAAAGCGCGGCTATCTTTACCCGCCTCTCGCAAACGCCCAAAAAAGCTGTCAACGGCATTTGCTGAAGTCAAAATTAGCCAATCGTAAGTAGAGAGATATGCGATCGCCTGATCGAGCATCTCCCAACTAGAAGGTGGCGCGATCGCTAAAGTCGGCATCTCAATCGCCGTTGCGCCCTGACTGGTCAATAAATCCGTAAATTGGCTAGCCTGACCCGCCGCCCTTGTCACTAAAATTCTTTTGCCTTGCAATGGTAATTTTTCTAAATCAATGCTTGCCGTTGAAGCCAATTGCTCACGAAACTTTACGACTTCACCAACAATAATCACCGCAGGCGATCGCGATCCTTCAGGCAATTTTGATTGAATATCTGTGAGCGTCCCTGTCCATACCTGTTGATCAACTCGCCCACACCAACGCACGATCGCGATCGCCGTATCCGCCGATTTACCCTCTTGCAATTTCGCCAACAATCCCGCTAAATTATTTGTCCCCATCAAAATCACCAACGTCGGAATTTGGGCGATCGCCTGCCAAGGCAACCGATCCAAATCATGCCCCGTCATCACCGCAAAACATGAACTAGACTCAACTTCTGTAAGCGGAATCCCTGCCAACATCGGCGCAGCGATCGCGCTAGAAATTCCTGCAATCACTTCCCATTCACAATTTGCGGATTGCAGGGCAGATATCTCAGGCAGCGATCGCCCAAAAATCCAAGGATCGCCACTTTTGAGCCGCACCACGCGCTTACCTTGCAAGCAATATTCCACCAGCATTTGATTGATTTCTGCTTGCTTGACGCTCTCCTGTCCGCCACGTTTACCAGCGACAATGCGATCGCAATTTAGCGGCGCGAGATCTAGTAATTGGCGATCGACCAACGCATCACTAATAATCACCTCAGCTTTGCAAATCAAATCCCTAGCGCGAACCGTCAAAAACTCCACGCCACCAATTCCCGCACCAACAATAAAAACTTTTCCCTTCAAAGGTTTATACACATTAAATGATTGTGTCAATCAGATTTATAACACTCGCGACTTTATCCCTCAAGTCTTGAACTTCACTGAGAGTTAATTGGTCTTCTGGCATTTTTGTAACCATTTCACTAGAATCAAAGCGTGGATACAGAAGTTTATCTCTAAGGCTAGTTAGTATTGTGGCTAGCACTCCATACTCAGTAATAAGCTGTGTGTTACCCGATGCGTCAACAGCTTGCTTAAAATAACCAAGTTTTTTAGCATGGCTATTCACTATAGATAAATTACTGTGTTTTGTAAGAGCGCAGCCAGTTAGAGTTTACCAAAAAGTAAATGATCCCATTACTTAAGAAAATCGCTGCTATAGGAGTGGGCGATCCCAGTGATTTCTAAGGTAAATAAAGGATCGATTATTTTCTGACTGTCTCTTAATTCAAAAGCGTGATATGCCAAAAAAGCTGCTTTCTCATGAATAACTAGTTTGATCAAACCATCTTTGATAATTTCTTCACAGGCTAATAGCGATCTTTTTGCAACTCGCTGATACCCATACTTAAGCTGCATGAAAAAGTACAGCTCCTCTAGTTTTGAGTTTTCTCCGTAGAGATGGTTTTATTTTTGAGTCTTGATTAAGGTCAGACAATAAAATTGGATCTATACATGGCAGTATGTTGGTCTTTCCGTAAAAATCACCAAATATATACGCTAATTCTTTGATAGCACCATAAGCGGTTTCACTTGTACTAAACGCATAAAAAGTGAGGCTTTGAGGAATTTTGTTGTGAGGCTTAATGGGAAATACCCCAACTACCGCCAGAACCGTTGGAATGTTTTCTGCTTTCTTAAGTAGATCTCTGAGTGTTGAGAAGTAATTAGAAAGATCAGGAAAGTCATTTTTGGGATATTGACTTTGATCTTGATACTTTATGAATTCAAGCATAAGAATTTACCGAGATCTAGAAATTTAAGGTGTCAACTCTTCTAATAATATACTAGTGCTAAGTAGGTAGTTGGACTTTGGACAAATGTTACAGGTAGTGTTTTTTTGACTAAAAATTTATTCATGATCCACTACCAGTAGCGTGAATTTTTGCCTTGTCCAAAGTCCAATAGGTAGGCAAAAGAAATTTTAAAAACCAAAGAGGCTGTAGCGCAAGCGCAGCTTGCGCTACAGCCTCTTTGGTTTTGAGTTTAATTATGCTTACCTCCTTAGGTATCCAAATAATGCTATATTGATAAGCCTGCTAAAATACTGAATTAGATCCACCCGTAAACTAGAGCTACAAACCTATGATGAAGTTGAGACTGAAGCGATTCGGCAAAAAATTTGAAGCCAGCTATCGCATCGTTGCCGTAAACAGCACCAGCCGTCGCGATGGTCGCCCACTTGCTGAACTTGGTTTCTATAACCCCCGCACCAAAGAAACCACCCTTGATGTACCTGCGATCGTTACCCGCATTAAGCAAGGCGCTCAACCTACTGATACAGTACGTCGCATTCTTGAAAAAGCAAAAGTATTCGATCTCGTTAACGCTTAATCCTAAAACTTGTGCCAATCTAAACTTGTGCCAGACTACAACGCCTTAATTAGTTTTTTACTGAAGCCATTATTAGCTCATCCAGAGGCGCTTCGGGTAGATTTTGAGTCAAATAGCAATGGCGATCGCGTCTGGATTAGAGTTGCTGTCGATCCCGAAGATCGAGGGCAAATTTGTGGTAAAGGGGGACGGACAATCCAAGCAGTTCGGACAGTTGTGATGACCGCCGCCGAAGAAGCTGGGCATAGCGCCAGACTGGAAATTTTTGACCCTAATCCCAACACAAATTCTGAAGAGCATCAAGATCGATATTCGGAACGTCAAGAATTTCAGCAAGAAGAAGTTCAGCGTCCTTTGATCAATATTGAAAAGCCGAAGCGGCGCGAAATTATCACATAAAATAAAAAGAGCGCTAAGCGATATCTTTTATTTATAAAACCAAAAAAGAGAGACGGCGCTTAGCGCCGTCTCTCTTTTTCGTTTTATATCTTAATTTTTCTGGCGACAGTTATATTT
>JAJAZG010000353.1 GCA_026785865.1 Pseudanabaena sp. CAN_BIN31 | reverse complement strand
AGCCTAATAGTCGGTCTGGGGGCAACAGCCAGACTTATCTTATCATTGATTCGCTATCGCTCAATTTATTTTCTGGTCGCTTTCATCCCCTCCCTGCTTCGCGAGTCGGCGAGGAAGGGGAATTTCGCTCCGTTCGTTAAATGCTTTTGAATAAATTGCTAGGCGACAAAAAGCTTGGCGATCGCCACTCCTAAAACCACTGCAAGCAATCCTAAGACTGCACTACCAGCCCAATAGAAAGCCGTTGCACCTACTTGTTTGCTACGCCACATCGTCAGCGTGTCAAAGCCATAGGTAGAGAATGTGGTGTAAGAACTTAAAAATCCAGTTCTAATTAATAGATCCAATTCAGTTGGATAGCCTGTGATTCCTTTAGAGATAGTAAAAAAGAATCCCGCCGCCAAGCATCCTGTTAAGTTGATGCCAAAGGTTGCGTAAGGAAACTTTGTGCCAAATTTAGCTTTTGACCATTCTGTAATGTAAAACCTTGACAATGCTCCAGACACTGCACCTGTTGCGATCGCAAAAACATTAGTTATATCTGACATTGTCGAGTAAGCCCTATGCCTAAGTGCATACTATTAGAGGCTATTTATATCCGTCAAATGTATGATGTAAATAGCTGTTATGCAGGAAACAGATTTACTAAAACTTGACTTCAAAATCTTATAAATAGGATGTTTTAAAATGTTGATTGACCTAAAACAAAACCCCAAAAAGTTGTCTACCCCACTAAGCAATAATATACAGAGTTTTATTTTTCCTAGCCTAGAGATTGTGCAAATTAGAAGCATCCAAACTTTGCGCTAGCGAATGGATTTACCAAATCATCAAGTCCCATTTGCATGTCATGAATAAATGCAGTAAGTCCTGAGTTACCGTGCGTCCATAAAATGTCGATTGGTTCGGTATAACATTCCTGTATCTTTACGTTGATTTCTTTGCCTTTTTTCGCGTTCACAGGATACCAAACAGTGAGGCTTAGTCCCGAAATATCCTCAAAAAGTTCAAACCAAAATTTGTATCCCTTGTAAGGAGATACAACATCTAAAACTAAAACAGCAGAGTCGAATTCGACACTATCCCATGGGACGAATTCATCACAATGATTGAGTACCCATATTGAATATTGCTCACCTGTTTTGGGGTTACGCATAAAAAAGTTCACTTAGATGTTCAAAACATTATTTCAGTAAACTTGGTAGAGCGCTACATCGCGTTTAAGATGAAACAAGTAGTTCTTACAGAGAGTGGGGGATCGTATATTGCGCGGAACATGATCAAGTTTTAGCATGGCGATTGCACCGATTGCTTTATCGAAAAAAGCCAATTAATTGAGGTTTATAGAAATCGCATCGGACTAGACATTCTCGCTTTCCCCTGCGGGAATACTCTATTTTTACGAGAAGTCTTTGTGGTGAGTAACGCAACAATAAATTTTAAGATCATTTCTTTCTCATCATCTTTCTATTGGTGGCAACTTGGGTTAGATAGCTGAAATCAAGACTTCTACAATTGTTGCAACAACTGCTGCTGTCAAAGATAGAGTACAGAAACGACCACTAAAGCGACTTGAGCCTAATAAGCCAGTATTTCGTCCAAACGCGAAAAATAGAGACCAAGCTTGAGTTTCGCTGATATTTTCAAAGTTGTTGAAGTTGGGAGAAAAGATAGGAGACATGGCAGTTAGGTATTTAAGTTTTGTTGTATGCAATAGAACCTAACATTGTGACATTTATTTCGCAAGCCTTTTTCACGCTGGGCTTCATATTTATGTCATTTGAAATAAGTCTTTTTACTTAGTAATTGATATTACGTGGAACGAGGACCGCCCTCACCACCCAGCCCCCTCTTCCCTGAGGGAGAGGAGGAACAAGATGTAAATATTCTCTTGTTTGGAGGCGCGAGAAGATTCATGTTTCGGCATAGACAGGATCAAATGTAACTTAGCTGACCTATATCCTGTAATCTAAAGAACAGGTTGCGACGCAACCTGCTCTTTGGGTTTTGAGTTGTTTCCTATTTCCAGAGATTTTCCCAGAAGGGAGTTTCAACAGGATCGGGCAGACTAGAAATATTCATCTTGCGGCGAATATCGCCAATATTCCAACTCGTTAACTTTGCTAAGGTTTGGGCTTCCTTCTCAAAGCGCGGACGTAGCGATCTCTGATATTCTTTACCAGCATCGCAGGTCGTCTCGCCCTTAAATGGATATCGCAAAACATAGCGCCCTTGAAAAGATTCCTGATTGGAAGTTTCTTTAAAGGTCAAGTCTTCAGGGAAGTTATCGCGATTGTAACGAATATGTAAGCGGGTGATGAACACTCGTCCATTATTGGGACTAGGACGAAAACGGCGATTTGACGGCTGACTAGGATTTGCAGAGTCTAGCCAAAATACACCCGCTTTGCGAAGTTCTTCTTGCGAGAGTGGCTCAGCCGAGCAGGGATCACAGCTTGACATATCCCACGCATATTCTAAAAAAGCTACTTTGCGCCCTTCTTTGTTATAAGAAGTTTTGAACATCGACTTATAGAAGTCGCCAAACTCGTTCTTCACATAGACAGGAATGTCATCACCCGATGGCATTTTAATCGTACGATAGTTGGCAACTTCGGCTTGTCCTTTGGGAGAGAGAATATAAATAAACAAATCTTGATCGCCATTAGCATTCAGCATTCCCAAACGAATCGGCAACATGAACTTTGGTGATTCATAAGCCATCATCAGAGGACGCAGTGATTGAGAACCCGTTTTATTTAATTCAGCAATATTCACCTTCGCCACAAAAAACTTCATATTTTGGCGAATATATGGCTGAAGTAGTTCTTTTGCTCCTTGAGGAATTTTGTAATCATTGTCAATTAGCCAAGATTCCAAACCATCAGAATCTTTGGCACTGAGAATGAGAATGTCATATTCTCCAACTGCAAACTTAGCTTCAATCGTGACTTGATAATTGTCGCGCCTTGCTTTTGATTCCATCGCTGGAGCCGCCGCCGATCGCATTGCACTGCTCGGAATCATTTTGTCATAGGCTTCATATCTAGCACAAGGATCGGAGTCGAAGTATTCTACTAAGCGAGGGACGCTAAAGGAATCAAGGCGATCGATGATCTTCTGTTCACCGATGCGAACTTGTTCTTTTTTGAGCAATACTGGCACTGGCACAACGAGAGCGAAGTCTTTGACATCGCCTTGATAGTCATTCGCCATCGTTAAAACGGTGCGCTTACCATCACGAGCGATGACTACCTGCGAAGCTTTATTAAAGAGACTAGCATCGGCTTGGGATACATAGAATCCACAAAAAGCAAAAACCGCAGGGGAATAGGCGAAGACAACCAAACAAGCAAGGGCGGTACTCAAAAGCACACGCCAACTTAGAAATCGTTTCATGTATCTGTCCTTGAATATTAAATAGATTACTAACTGATGTTACGTAGAAGCTCCTAAAAACCTCACCCCTAGCCCCTCTCCTTGCAAAGGAGAGGGGAACAAGAAATAACTCTGGCTCCCCTTCTCCTTGCAAGGAGAAGGGGGTGGGGGATGTGGTACATTTTCTTCCCACGCAACATTAGTTATAAGCCTACACATACACTAAGGTGAAATTATTGGGATGCTATTCAATGATACGGTAGCGTGTTATCATTCAGGTCGTGATTAGTAGTTGACTATCATCACACAAGATCAATAGGTAAACTATTAACTCCTCTATATTTAAAGTATGACTACTGATCGACAAGACGAAGATTCTTCCATAGACTTGCAACAATTCTGGTACGTACTCAAAAGGCGTTGGCT
>JAJAZG010000352.1 GCA_026785865.1 Pseudanabaena sp. CAN_BIN31 | reverse complement strand
TTACCCATTTGTTGATATTGCTCGACATCAAATTTGTGCGTCAGTAGTTGCATGGTATTAACTCCTAGTTGATTTTGATATCACGTTTACTTAGTATAAAGGCTGCATTATCATTGGGCGCATTCTCTCGCTCTTTACTGTATAATTGCTTCGCGCCTTTTCGCACGTCTATATATATTTAAATCCATGACCCTTCGCATTTACAACACGATCGCCAGACGCAAAGAAGACTTTATTCCCCTCGAAGCGGGAATTGTGAAAATGTATGTTTGTGGTGTAACGGTCTATGACTATTGCCATTTGGGTCATGCTAGAGCCTATGTAGTTTGGGATATGATTCGGCGCTATCTCGCAACAAAATATCAAGTCAAGTTTGTTCAGAATATTACCGATATTGATGACAAGATTTTAAAAAGGGCGCAAGAACGTAACACGACAATGCAGGCGATCGCAAATCAATATATCGCTGCCTATGATGAAGATATGGCAAAGCTAAATATTGCCAAAGCCGATGCTTACCCCCGTGCGACAGAATCAATTCCCGAAATTATTGAACTAATTCAGCAACTAATCGATCGCGAATATGCCTATGCATCGGGCGGCGATATCTATTACGCAGTGCAGAAATTCCCTAGCTATGGCAAGCTCTCAGGGCGGAAGCTAGAAGATATGCAAGCGGGTGCAAGCGGTCGTGTCGATGAACATGAAGCACAGAAGCGCTATCCCTTTGACTTTGCCCTATGGAAATCTGCTAAACCTAACGAGCCTTTTTGGGCATCACCTTGGGGCGATGGGCGGCCGGGTTGGCATATTGAATGCTCGGCGATGGTGCGATCGCAATTTAAAGGGACAATTGATATTCATGCGGGAGGATCGGATTTGAAATTTCCACACCATGAGAATGAAATTGCCCAATCAGAAGTTGCTTATGATAAAAAGCCTCTAGCAAAGTACTGGATGCATAATGGGTTTGTGAATATTGATGGCGAGAAAATGTCAAAATCGCTGCATAATTTCAAAACCATTCGCGATCTATTTGAATTTTTCGATCCGATGGCAATCCGTCTTTTTATTTTGCAAGCACAATATCGTAAACCAATTGACTTTACACGAGAAGCAATTGATGCTGCTAATAAGAGTTGGGAGATGGTTCGTGATGGAATATTGTTTTTTAATGATTTTAACAAGAAGCTCGATTGGAAAAAACCTAATATTCTTAATATGTGCAACGAGAAAAATGGATGGTTATCTAGCATCAAGGAAGCAGAGTCGAAGACATTTGAAAATCTCGAACGTCTTCGGCTTGATAAAAATGATGATTATGACAACATTAAGCAAGATTGGACATATCAAGGTTTGTTGTCTCGTGCCAAGTTGATTCACAATTTTAATTTTGAGATTTGGACTATGCCTAAAAGTCAAGCAATGATTAATTTAGGCAATGAATCTGAGTTAGACAATGAATCTAAATTTAAAACAATTAGAGAAGATGCTATAAAAATTATTAGAAGTTTTACAAATATCATTGAAAAACTGCTTAAAATTACAGATATTAAGATGATTTGTCAATTTGAAAAAGCTATGGATAATGATTTTAATACTTCCATTGCTCTATCCTATGTGTTTGAATTAGCGAAAAAATTGCGTTCTGAGCGCAATTCTATCCTTCACTCTGGTAAACCACAATCTCGTCCTTCACTCTCAAAGCAAGCCTTATCTCAAGCCTTATTTCAAGAATGGCAAACTCTAAAATACATGACTGATGTGTTGGGTTTTGGGACTGAAGTTAGCGATCATCAAGTTCAGAAAGATGGTATCAGTGAAGCTGATATTGAATCTTTAATCCAGAAGAGAATTGAGGCGAAGAAGGCAAAAAATTATCAAGAAGGCGATCGCATTCGGAATGAGCTTAAGGCTTTAAATATTACTCTCATCGATCAAAAAGATGGCACAACACGCTGGATCAGGGAATAGTACTTTTTTTCGACTAACTCTAGACTCAATAACATGGGAATCCACCCCAAATTTTTTGGCGGCAGCAACCATTTTTAAGCGTAATAATTGATCATTTTCTAAACGAATCATTTCTGTCGGTTTATTCGGATTTGCTCCCAACACCTCACGCAATTGATGAGCAACGGCTCTCGCCAACAATGGCGGCACTGAGTTACCAATTTGGCGAAATCCATGCCATTTAGTCACGTGAAAGCGGAACCAATCGGGATAAGAATGCAATCTAGCCGCCTCGCGCACTGTGATACAACGTGGTTGTTCGGGATGAATCGGACGCGGAGCCGTAAATGCGCCACGATTGCTAGGAGTACCTGCTCTTAAGGTGTTGCAGATACCATCAGGATCGAGTTTTAAAAACCTGCTAATCTTATCGACTTCTCCATTAGCTGTGGCAAGAAAACGAGCAATTAAGACTGGTGTATGGACGGTTTTAATACTAGAAGTAAGCAGTTCGGGGTCGTATTGGCGAGGATAGGCGAGATTATGCGGATCGGCTAATAATCCGCGTAAATATTCACTGTAAAAGCTCATAGGATCTTTATACTTGGCGATACACCAATCGCGATCGCTTAATTCTTGGTAGTTATTAATATCAGGTAAATCCGCGATCGCATCATGTACAGTTGGACAATCCTGTAATTCTGCAACCTCTTTAGAAATACGTTTTGCCTTAGCAGGTTTGGTAATTGGTGATGGGTAATCGGGAAGTGGTAAATCTTGACGACAACCAATTAGAAATAATCTTTCGCGATGTTGAGGTACACCAAAATGAGAAGCATCTAGAACTTTATAATCTTGCAAAACTTTATATCCGTTCTGCCCGAAGCTTTCAATCACCTCATCTAAAAATTGTCGATGAGAGCCTAAAGTCAAGCCTTTGACATTTTCCATCACAAAATACTTAGCATTCAGTTCCGTTACCAATCGCATAAAATGCGATACCAACTGATTGCGCGGATCGTCAAAAGCGCGTTTGCCCATCAGCGAAAAACCTTGGCATGGTGGCCCCCCAAAAACTACATCGACTTCGCGATCGCCTATTTTTGATTTTGCACGAATATCATCCCCTGAAATATTCGTGACACTGGCACAGATCGCCTTCCACATCGGAAAATTATATTCATGGATCGCACAATGGATCGGATCGATTTCCACCGATGCAAGTACATCAAATCCTGCTTGCTCAAAGCCAAGCGTCATCCCACCCGCGCCAGCAAATAAATCGACAGCGATCGGTCTTTGACTTCCCATAATCCACAAAGCATCTATATATCAGAATAGAGATTACATTGTAATACAGGCAGGCAAAAACGCTATAAAACCCAAAAAGCTTTAGTGAACGCTAAAGCTTTTTGGGTTTTATAGCTTACATGTTTAAGACTGTCTACCCCCAGTCTTCATCCCAGTCTTCACCAAAATCATCTTTCGCTTTCTTCGTTTTCCTTGGAATATCTTTTTTTACATCTGATTTATTCGTCGTAAATTGATTTTTTGAAGGAGGATTTTGCTCAGTAAAACCAGAAAACTTCGGTATAGTTGGCATATCAAAACTCATTGAGCTTTGCCAGAAATTAACAAATATAGCTCCTAAGCCAGCCGAGAAGACTAACACTAGCCCTAGGGGTAATTTGACTGACTCAAAGGAGAAAAATTTCAAGTTAACTAGATATGTGTTTTGACCTGCAAAAACCGCGATCGCCATTGACAGCATCCAGAGAAAGAAATATAGGAATAAACGCATCATTTATGAATCTCTTCTGTAAAAGATGAACTTGAAGATCCCGTTAGGTAATGACCAAATTTTTCGACAAAGCGATTTTCGATAATGGCTTGGCGCATTTGCTGCGTGAATCGAATAAGCTCAGTAATGTTATGGATTGATAGCAATGTATAACCGAGAATTTCTTGCGATCGCACTAAATGACTGACATAAGCACGAGAGAAGTTCTGACAAGCATAGCAGGTACAGTCGCGATCTATAGGAGTAAAATCGCGCTTAAATTTTTGATTTTTAAGATTCCAACGCTCGCCTTTGACTAGAGCGACACTATGCCGCGCAAATCGGGTGGGAATCACGCAATCAAAAAGGTCAATCCCTGCGGCGACAGCTTGCGCCATTTCTTTGTATGTGCCGACACCCATGAGGTAACGCGGTTTGTCGGTTGGGAGTAATGGAGTGATTGCTTTGACAATTTTTTCAATTAATTCTGGCGGTTCACCGACACTCACGCCGCCGATCGCATATCCAGGTAAATCAAATTCGATTAACTCACGCGCTGATTGTTGGCGCAAATCTAAATAGACTCCACCTTGGACGATGCCGAATAGAGCTTGAATATCTTGGCGATCGTGAGCTTTGATGCAGCGCTCTAGCCAGCGTGTGGTGCGCTTTCCTGCTAGTTCGACGGCTTCATAGGTGGCTGGGTAGGGAGCGCATTCGTCAAAAGCCATGATTACATCTGCACCCAGTTGATTCTGAATTTGAATCGATTTTTCGGGGGTGAGATTAATCATCTTGCCATCGCGAGGCGATCGGAACTGTACGCCATCTTCACTAATCGAACTAATGTCACTGAGACTGAAAACTTGAAATCCGCCTGAATCGGTCAGGATTGGTCCATCCCAATTCATAAATTTATGTAGTCCACCTGCTTCGGCGACAATATCTTCACCTGGTTGGAGATGGAGGTGATAGGTATTTGCTAAGACCATTTCGGCTTTGCAGTCTTTGAGTTGGGCAGGAGTGACAGTTTTTACGTTTGCTAATGTGCCAACGGGCATAAACCTTGGTGTATGCACAACTCCATGGGGTGTATGAAACTGCCCAACTCTGGCATCAGTGGTGGAGCATTGGCATTCTAATTTAAAAGTGAAGTTATTCAGAGCTTGTAATCCTAGGTTTATTTTAGATTCAGATAGTATTCAATCAAAAACTAATTGTATCGCAAAGTTATTTTGGTTCCTGATAATTAAGCCCTAAAAGCCATATGGCTTGTAAACTCTTTAGCTTAACAAGCGGGAAGCCCCGCGCTCTACCCGTTTACAAGGGTGAGCGACGGGATGAAAGCGCGTCCATTGAGGGGTTCGATGCCCCGAAAATGGACAATTATCTTAACTTTAACTACAAAAACCTATACAGGGTATAAG
>JAJAZG010000351.1 GCA_026785865.1 Pseudanabaena sp. CAN_BIN31 | reverse complement strand
CCTGTTAAGGTGACCGACGAGCTTGTGCGATCCTACGGATATGTCTCCTTTAAATTTCATATCAAAAGTTCAAGGAAATAGCTTTTTGAAGGCTGAAACAACCGATCTACGTTGGTTATTTTTGCACCTTAACAGGGGTAGTCTTTTCAGCCCAGACAAGAAGCTCCCATTTATCTACTTTGATTTTTAAGTAGGTAGGCACAATAAAAACCACAGCTTTTTTAGGTTTTGGGTTTTATTATGCCTACCTACTTAATGCTATAATCGAAACAATTGGGATCGTAAGGGTTTCGACGTGTTAGTAGAAACTATCCCTTGATGCAGGTCGAGAGCGGACTATCTCTCGTAAATCAATGGTTCAAACAAGTACATGCGAACAACATTGTATCTTTTTCTCGTAAAGCCGCTCCTGTAGCTGCCTAAGAATCAGTTTCTGATTTCGAGGTGTGATGTATGACTCCGTTAAATATGTCACTCCAACCCCCAACGGATGCTGCGTATAGTTTCCTCCTGTCGGCTACTCGCTCAAGATTAGATTGGTGCATCTTTCATTGCTAGAGATAAATAGCAGTTCCCTCCGTGAGGATCAAATCGGATAAACCTGTGAATGACTGGGAAGTTAGGCGCTAGTGCGGACGGCAGTTCGACTCTGCCCGATTCCATAAACCTAACAACAAAAAAGCACTTGCTAAGCAAGTGCTTTTTTGTTGTTAGCGATATATTGTAAAGAAGTCGCTGATTAGAGTGAAGTGATGTTGAAAGCGGAACCAAAGCAAAACTTGCCAATTAATACACCAGTCAATCAATATGAGCTAGATTTTTATGCATGGACACAAGAGCAATCAGAATTATTGAGTTTGGGGAAATGGCAAGCACTAGATATTGAAAACTTGGTAGAGGAAATTTTATCGTTGGGCAAGCAGCAAAAACAGGAATTACGCAATCGTCTTGGAGTTTTAATCGGGCATTTGCTGAAGTGGGATTATCAACCAAAATTGCGTAGCAAAAGCTGGAAAGCGACTATTCGCGAACAACGAGATGAAATCTTGGATATCTTAAAAGAAAACCCCAGTTTAAAGCCTTACTTTGATGAAGCGATCCAAAAAGGCTTTCGGCAAGGAATTAATTTAGTTCTCAGAGAAACGCCCTTAGATGTTGATGATCTGCCTTCGGAATGTCCCTATGCGATCGCACAACTCCTCGATCTAAAATTTCCTTTTGAGTAAGCTACCCCCTTCCCACCCAAGAATTAGCGTTGCGGCGCTTCGCGCCGCGATGCTAATTCTTGAGTAAGAATGGAGTATTCCTTCAGAAAAGCAATAAAAAACTGAAACTTTTGCCAGTCATTGCGATCGCTCTATAAAAAACATTTTCATTTTGTGATGTTAAATTCTTGACGTTTATAGGAACTTTGCGTCAAACTGTCTATTAATTTAATAGCTGCAACCATTATGGAAACTCTGGAATTCATTATTTACCCAGATGGTCGAGTCGAAGAGCGCGTGACAGGCATCGTCGGTTCTAGCTGTGCTGAGGTGACAGCCGCAATCGAGGCAAAATTAGGTGTAGTCGCTTATCGAGAGTTAACATCAGAAAATTTTACTCAGCAGCAATTAACATCTCAATCGGCTACACAATGCGATCGCGTATCAGACAACTCAAATTTCAGCCAGTGGTAAGAGCTTACAGAAATTTCAAATTTTCACCAGATTGAAAAATTTTGTATACTAGCACTTATAAAACATAATCGGAATAAACCTTATGTCACATTTCAGCCAAGTAAAAACTCAAATCCGTAGTTTAGAGCCTTTGCAAAAAGCGCTGACCGACTTAGGAGTTAACTGGAAGTCTGGCGCTGCACCCATGCGCGGCTATGAAGGCAAGACAACATCGGCTGAAGTGGTAATTGAGCAAGACAATGGTTATGATGTGGGCTTTCAGTGGAATGGCTCTGAGTATGCCCTAGTCGCCGATATGCAGTTTTGGCAGCAGCCTTGGACTGTGGAGAGTTTCTTGCGAAAGGTGACTCAAGGCTATGCGATCGCCACAGTAATGGGTGAATCAGGCGATCAAGGCTTTGCCCTATCTGAGCAACAAGTGCGTGAAGATGGCTCGGTACGCTTAGTTCTTCAGCGCTGGAATGGATAATTCGTTTGTGGATCCAGACACTATAGGTTCAGAGATAGGCGATCGCTCTGGCTTTGAACCCGAACTTGGCGGCGAATTGCGGCAAAATGCAGTGTTTGTTGACGAGACAATATGTATTGGTTGTGGACATTGCGCCTATACTGCGCGTAGCACCTTCTTTTTAGAAGAGGACTATGGACGCGCTAGGGTCATCGCCCAAGACGGTGATGAAGAAGACTTAGTACAAGAGGCGATCGATACCTGCCCTGTCGATTGCATCGCTTGGGTAAATTACAACGACCTGAATAAGCTCGAAGAAGTTAGAAAACATCAAATTATTCAAAACTTAGGAATTGTCGGCGATCGGGCAATCCTAATGCGTAGCATCAAAACATGAAAAAAGAAGGGATGCTAAGCACCCCTTCTTTCTTTTTACTTAGTAGCGGTCACGACCGCCGCCGCCAGAGGGACGACCGCCGCCGCCGCCGCCGCCTTTGTAGCCACCACGACCGCCGCCGCCTCCCCCAAACGAATCAGAGCTTTCGCGGGGCTTAGCCTTATTCACCTTGAGATTGCGACCCATCCATTCGGCTTCGTCTAGTGCTTCGATTGCGGCATCTTCTTCTTTTTCATCAGCCATTTCGACGAAAGCGAAACCGCGTGGGCGACCTGACTCACGATCAATGGGCAGATGAACACGAGTTATTTTGCCATATTCTGCAAATACAGCTTTCAAATCATCTTCTGCAACATCATAAGAGAGGTTACCAACATAAATAGACATAATACTTGCTTCAACAATCAGATATGTGTAGAGATAGAGATTTCGGAAAGAAGCCTGTCATGATGAAACAGAAGACGACTGTCAATACTGAAAACAAACATGCGATCTAGAAATACTCATCCTCACATATTCTAGCGTAGTCATCTTCAATTATTTGCTTATCTTGAAAATATTTAAGCCAGTGCAGCCAAAACTTACGATCAATGGTGAAAATTTACTTAGTTAGGGTAAGTTTCACAGATGATTCTGCGACCTCAACCGTAGAAACTGAGGAATTTTTGGTTACCGCATTAACAATCAACGCGTCGATCGCATATTTACCGCCACCATAAACCACAAAAAATGCAAAGGAAGCAGCATAGATAGAAGATAATTCGATCGAAGGGATTGAAAAGCCACCAACCAAAATATGGTGATAATTTGCAACCAGCATCGTCGAAAACAGTCCTAGGGCTGCGGGTCTAGTCAAAAATCCTAAAATTAACAGAGGCGAGGCAACTACTTCAGTAAGCGCCGCGCAGTAAGCAAAGAAAATAGGGAAAGGTAAGCCGATCACTTCAACGTAGGCTTCAGCAAAACCGGGGATATCCGCTAATTTATCAAGCCCGTTATGGATCATCATCGTCCCAAGAATAACCCTGAGCAAAAGAAGAGATGCTTGGGTTAGGGAAGATGAAACAGAATCTGAGCCAAGGACTGTGCGGACGATTGATAATGGGGTGGAAGTTGTATTATTCATTTAAGTGCATTGGTTAAATAGTTGGTTAACAAAACTTAAAAAATCGCAATGATTCATAGCCTATATACATTAATCTTAACATAGGTTTTTTGTAATATTCGTAATCAAAAAATCAGAAAGTACTAGCTTGTATAGAGTCTTGCAACTTTTAGTCTAGATCGCGTAGGAAAGGCTTTGGCAGGTATTTGATATTTTCGTTGTGCTACGATCGCAAACTAAGCAACCTTTAGGGATTGCATACAATATTAAAATTCTAAATTTTTAGAGTAAAGCTTATGTCTGCCCTGCCCGCGATCGCTGTTCTGGCGATTCTAATTTTGGTTCACGAACTTGGTCACTTTATGGCTGCTCGTATACAGGGCATTCACGTCAATCGATTTTCGATTGGGTTTGGTCCTGTGTTGTGGAAATATCAGGGCAAGGAGACAGAATACGCATTGCGAGCAATCCCACTCGGTGGCTATGTGGGATTCCCTGATGATGATGAAGAGAGCGATATTCCTGCTAATGATCCAAATTTGATGAAAAATCGTCCGATTATTGATCGGGCGATCGTGATTAGTGCAGGTGTGATTGCCAATTTTGTATTTGCTTACTTAGTCTTATTAGTAATGACTTTAAGTGTCGGCATTGGTACGGTCGATCAAGCAGGCGTAAAAATCACGACAATACTTGATCAAAATTCTCCTGCTGCGGTGGCAGGTTTGCAAGCTGGCGATATCGTCTTGTCAGCTAACGGTATTAAATTTGATACTGGGCTGACGACACTTGATCGCTTTCAAACTTTGATTTCTAAAAGCCCCAACCAATCAGTCGAGCTAGTCGTCGATCGCAATGGGCGATCGCTTCAATTACCAATTTTGCCTGATGGCGAATCTGGAAAAGGCAGAATTGGCGTAAGACTAGATTTCACAGGCAAGCCTCATCGCCGTGCTGTGCATAACTTAGCCGAAGCTTTTGACAGCGCCACTCAAAGTTTTGAGCGCTTAGTGGTGATGACTGTCCAAGGTTTGAAGCAACTTGCTACTAATTTTAAAAATACAGCGGGTCAATTATCTGGACCCGTAGCGATCGTGGCGATGGGTTCAGAATTAGTTAAGTCTGATGCGGCGGCGCTATTCGACTTTACGGCGATTATTAGCATTAATTTAGCGATCGTGAATATTTTGCCTTTGCCTGCGCTCGATGGCGGTCAACTAGTATTTTTAGCGATCGAAGCTTTGCGCGGCGGCAAACCCTTGCCTGAAGATTTACAAAATAATGTCATGCAAGGTGGTTTGGTAATTCTCCTCGGTTTAGGTGTAGTGATGATTTTCAAAGATTCATTTAACTTGCTCCAGCAAAGTGGATTAAGTCCTCTTTAAAACCTCAAAAAAGAAAGGACGCTTTGCGTTCTTTCTTTTTTGAAGATAAATGAAAAAGTTTTTTGTCAAATTCAAGCATAATAGATAAAGAAATAATAAGTTTTTCGATCAACTCGATACATCACCCATGTCTCTTCCCATCCGTAACGTCGCCATCATCGCCCACGTCGATCACGGCAAAACCACTTTAGTTGACGCACTCCTCAGGCAGTCTGGCGCTTTTCGTGAAGGCGAAGCCCTCGTCGAATGCGTGATGGACTCTAACGACCTAGAGCGTGAGCGCGGTATTACCATCCTTTCAAAAAATACGGCGGTCAAATACAAAGATACGCTGATCAACATCGTTGACACCCCAGGACACGCCGACTTTGGTGGCGAAGTTGAGCGCGTGCTAGGCATGGTCGAAGGATGTTTGCTCATCGTTGATGCCAACGAAGGACCAATGCCTCAAACTCGCTTTGTGTTAAAAAAAGCGCTAGAAAAAGGCTTACGCCCAATGGTCGTAATCAATAAAATTGATCGCGAATTTGCCGATCCCCATATTGCTGTTAGCAAAGTTCTTGACCTCTTCCTCGAACTTGGCGCAGATGATGACCAATGCGATTTCCCATATCTATTCGCTTCAGGCATGGGTGGTTTTGCTAAAGACAAATTAGAAGACCCAAGCGTTGATATGAAGCCTTTGTTTGAGGCGGTACTGCATCATGTTTCCCCACCTGTTGGCGATCCTGAAAAACCTTTGCAATTGCAAGTTACTACCCTTGACTATTCCGATTATTTGGGTCGGATCGTAATTGGTAAAATCCACAACGGCACGATTACTTCTGGACAACAAGCGGCGCTAATTTCTGAAGATGGCACAATCACTAAAGGTAAAATCACTAAACTTTTAGGCTTTGATGGACTTAAGCGCGTTGAGCTTCAAACCTCTTCCGCAGGTAACATCGTTGCTGTTTCAGGCTTTGCAACTGCCAACATCGGCGAAACCATCACCTGCCCCAACGAGCCTTCGGCTTTGCCAATGATCAAGGTGGATGAACCGACTTTGCAGATGACTTTCTGCGTTAACGATTCGCCCTTTGTTGGTCAAGAAGGCAAGTTAGTTACTACTCGCCAAGTACGCGATCGCCTAATGCGCGAACTCGAAACTAATGTAGCGCTGCGTGTTAAAGAAAACCCTGAATTCCCCGATCGCTTTGCCGTAGCAGGTCGTGGTGAATTGCACTTGGGTATTTTGATCGAAACCATGCGCCGCGAAGGTTACGAATTCCAAGTTACGCAGCCTCAAGTTATTTACCGTGAACTAAATGGTAAACAGTGCGAACCATACGAATGTCTCGTTCTTGATGTGCCTGAAGAATCTGTCGGTGGCTGTATCGAACGTCTCGGTCAACGTCGTGCCGAAATGGTCGATATGCAAATGTCGAGTAGTGGTCGCTCTCAGCTCGAATTCGTTGTTCCTGCACGCGGACTGATCGGCTTCCGTGGTGACTTCATGCGAGCAACCCGTGGCGCTGGCATCATGAACCACAGTTTCCTCGATTACCGTCCTTCAGCTGGCGAAATTAGCGCCCGTCGTAATGGCGTGTTGATCTCCTTTGAAGAAGGTACAGCAACTGAGTTCTCCTTGAAGAATGCTGAAGATCGTGGCGTGTTCTTTATTAAACCAGGTACTAAGGTTTATAAGGGCATGATTATTGGCGAAAATAATCGTCCTCAAGACATGGACTTGAACGTATGTAAGAGCAAGCAGCTTACGAACATGCGGGCGGCTGGTGCTGATGACATCGTGCAGTTGCAAGCACCGATCGAGATGAGCCTCGAACGTGCGCTTGAATATATCGGACCTGATGAAATTCTTGAGGTCACTCCAGCGTCAATTCGTTTACGCAAGCTGACTAAGAAATTTGCGAAGCACTAAGCTCTAGCAAGTTAGGTAAAGTAAAAGGGGCGCAATGCGCCCCTTTTACTTTATGAGTTTATATTTGCTAAACTATTTTTTACACTTTTAAGGATATTACCTAGGCATTTATTTATGCATCAAGTTATCCTCGAATTATCTGGCAGTCGTAAAGTACATGTTATTTCTGAACATGCGACTAAAGAGGAATCTTTGGATAAGTACATCAAGCTTGTCGAGGCAAATAATAATTCGCCAATTACGACTAAAGGCAAATACTCAATTCGCAAAAAAACAGAATAGCTACAAATTCCGATCAAGACTTTATTTGCATCCTGTTAGCATTATTATCGACTCCTTATAGTCAAATTTCACTTCATGCACTTATCCGAATGTTACCGACACTTAGGGGTTCCGCGTAATGCCACTTTAGAGGACATTAAGCTTGCTTATCGTCGTTTGGCGCGTAAGTATCACCCTGATGTTAATCAGAATGATCCTGCTGCGATCGATAAATTTCGGATAGTGCAAGAGGCTTATGAGATGCTTAAGAATGCTGATAAGCAAGATTTGTCTAAGGAGCTATTTTCTAAAAATACATCTGTAAATGTATCTGTAACTACTTCTGGAGAGACATCTGCGCGATCGCAGTCCGTACCTCCAAAAACAACTACTCCAAACAAACCACCTCAACCTGATACCAAGATCAAAATTGAGGTGAAGCAAGTTAATAATCGAGTCGATCCAATTAATAGCGATCCAGAGCTAAGGCTTAAATTGGACATGTTGCGGCGCGTGCAAGATTTACTCAAGCAAAAAAAATATATTGTAGCGATCGCTGTTGTCGAAGGAATGAGTGAGAGATTTCCTAGTTCTCCTGAAGTAATGCATTGGAAAGCTGTCACTTATCACCGTTATGCTAGCGAATTAATTTTGGTGGGTAAATTGCGCGAAGCTGAAATTTATCTTAATAAATCATTAAATACTGATCCTAAGAATCGCGAACTTGGTTTTGAAGTTAAGCGCGATTTAGAAAGAGTTCAAAATCTTAAAAAGGGGTAATTACAAGAGATCGTCTGTAGTTAATATTGGGATTAAAATTAGTTGAGATATGCGATCGCTGGAACAACTTTAATGACTCAAACAATTGCAAAAAAAATATCACTTTATGACCAAGATTTGAATCTATGGTTAGAAACATCGATTGTGCAATTAAAGAGTGGTAATTTAGAGAACCTCGATATTGAAAATCTGATAGAGGAGTTGGAAGGTTTGGCAGGCAGAGATCGACGCGAGTTAAGGAGAAGACTAGCTACACTTCTTGAATATTTACTTAAACGTTGCTATGTTAAAAGTGAGTATGACTTTGCAGGATGGGAAACAACCATTGATCGCACTCGATTTGAAATAATCGGTATTTTGAATCAGTCGCCTAGCCTTAAAAACTATGTAAATAGTGACGAACTATTTGAAGAAGCTTTTGCCTTTGCTTTACGTATTGTGAAAAAAAATCAAGGATATCAAAATATTGATTTCCCAAATAAGTGGGAATTTAGCCACAATATCGATGACATATTAAATATTGAATTTTGGGATTTTATGTAATATCAATCTACCAAAAATCTATTGGATTTTATTCTTAATTATCTGAAATGTAGCCAAGTTTTAGATAATTGGTATAAAATCGCTATTTGTTTGAAGTAAAATTGCGATCGCTTTAAATGATGTTAAACAAATGCTTAGTTTATGAGGCGATTGCTATGATGCAATTGCTTTAGAATAGTGGCATAAATATTTAGTATGAACTATCCTGAAGCAATGACAACCATAGAATTAATTGTCAGCGAGTTGAATTCAGTACCAAAGCCTTTGTTAGAAGAGATACTTAGTTTTATTCGGGCGGCAAAAAATAAAACTATGCGATCACCTGAAAAATTAAACTTTCAGCGTGTTGCGGGTTTACATGATGGGCAAATCTGGATAAGTGATGATTTTAATGATCCTTTGCCAGATCAGTTTTGGTTGGGGGATGATAAATGATGAGAGTTTTGATTGATACTCATGTTTTTATTTGGTGGACAAGTGATGCCAAAAAGCTATCGTCACGAGTTTATGATCTATTACTAAATCCGAATGTTGTGTCTGTTTTAAGTGTTGTTAGTATTTGGGAAATGCAAATTAAGTCATCTTTAGGAAAGATTCAATTTAAGATACCTCTACCAGAATTAGTGAATGATGAGATAAGTCGTAATGGAATTGAGTTACTTCCGCTTTCTCTGTCCCATATTTATGCTCTCAGCACTCTTGGCAGTCATCATAAAGATCCATTTGATCGCGTATTAATTGCTCAGTCTATGGACACAGGCTTACAGATTGTTAGTATTGATGAAAAGTTTGATGCTTATGGAGTGCAGCGTTTTTGGTAAGGGCGATCGCTTTAAATGATGTTTAAAAAATGCTTGGTGTATGAGATTTTAGTTAAATCGCTATTTGAATGAGCGCAGTAAAGGCGATCGCTATTTCTAAAAATACAATCTCACTAACGCGCGATCTCGCTTATCACCATCAAAATAACGGCTACATATTGAAAATTGAGCGATCGCACAGCTTTAGCTCAATTTGTTTGATTAGGCTATAATCAGAAAAAAATCTACCTTTAAATCTATTTTTCTAGGATTGCTTATGTCTCCATCTAAGGTTGAAGAGCGTCTGTCAAAACTTGAAGCTGAAGTTACACAGTTGAAACTATCTT
>JAJAZG010000350.1 GCA_026785865.1 Pseudanabaena sp. CAN_BIN31 | reverse complement strand
GACGATCGCCGCGCAGACAGTAGCGAGGTGATGGGGGGCGAGATTAGCCAATTCACCTGACATCAGCGAGAGCGCTAGCCATAGTTCATTCTCGCCACGCAGCGCCGCCACGACTTTTCCGCGATCGGTGGGTTGAGTTTCTTCAAGACAGTTATAGGCTTGCAAAATATTCACAAGACTCATAAATTCTTGCCAATGCCTTTGGCGGCGCTCATTGACTACCTTTTGTTGAAATTCAATCTGGCGTTGCAATTGTTCGAGACGGTTTACTTTTTTGAAGACAGCGCCGCGATCTTTCATCTCCGCCACAGGATGTTGATGCATTTCAGAATCGATCGCCACAACTCGGGCCTGTTGCTTTAAGACTTCGGGAGCAAGTTCTGATTCTGGCAAAGGCTTAATGATTTGGGCGATCGCAAAACTAGCTTCATCACCATCAATAAACTGACCAGGACGCAAAGATAGGTTGGCGGGATATTCGATGTCACCATTGAGCAGCAAATCAGTACCGACTTGGACAATATCTTTGTATCCAACTGTATACCAACGATTATCGCGACCGAGGCAGACAAACCAAGGAAACTGTCCAGAGCCTTGCACTTTCGCAGCGAGAACCGTGTGAATAATGATCCCCCTATTGGTGCGAATCGTAAGCGGTGAACCCGATAGTAAATAGGGCGCGTAGGATGCTAAATCGTTTAGGCGCATCTCTTCCGATTGCTGTGCGAGCATTTTTAGAAGTCGCTTCTCTTCGCGGAGGCGATCGCGTAATTTGTCATAAACTTCCAATTGCTTTAAATCAACATTGGCAAGATCGCTTTCCAACTTGGCGATTTGTTCCATGACTGCTTCGAGATTCTGAATCTGTGGCGCAAGATTGAGATCGGCGAGATATTGCCCAAAGCTACGCTCGACTAGATCTCTAGCTTGATCGAGAGAATGGGTTTGCAATAAATTCATGACCATGCCGAAACTCGGTGCAAACTGGCTAACCAGTGGATCGGCTGTCGATGTGGCAAGATGCGCGGATTCTTTTGCGCCTTCAAAGGGAGTTTGCACAGTTACAACATAGCCAACTTCATCCATACCGCGCCGTCCTGCCCGACCAGCCATTTGCAGAAATTCCGAAGCATTGAGCAACCGATGTCCGCGATCGGTTCTTTTAGAAATACTAGAAATCACCGTAGTTCGCGCTGGCATATTAATTCCTGCCGCAAGAGTTTCGGTCGCAAATACGACTTTGATTAAGCCCTGTTGAAATAGTTCTTCCACAAAGCCTTTCCATGCAGGTAAAATCCCTGCGTGGTGAGCCGCAATCCCGCGATAGAGCGCGTCAATATGTGCAGGCTTGCCAATCTCAGGATTTGCCATGATAAAGGCATCAATTTGTGGCTTCAGTCTTAATGCTTCTGGAGGTGTGACGAGGGAAACATTGCCTAAATCTGTCACCGACTTATCGCAACCGCGACGGCTGAAGATGAAATAAATTGCGGGGAGCATATCGCGCTGTCTCAAGTGCGAGATTACAGCGCCGATCGCAGGGACAATTTTATGTCTTTCTTCTTTTGACAGTGGCTTGTTGGTAAGCGGCTTTAAGCGGGGATTAATCTTTTGATTGCAACTGTCAAGCAGAGGGAAGAAGCCTTTGTTGTTACAGAAAGAATGCTCAAGCGGAACAGGACGAAAATCTGAATAGATTAATTCCGTATCGCCATGAACTTTGTGAATCCAGTCGGTTAGCTGCTGACTATTTGCCACGGTTGCCGAGAGCGCCACCAGTTGCACTCCCGCAGGACAGTACACGATTGATTCTTCCCACACAGTTCCGCGTTGGCGATCGTTCATGTAGTGACATTCATCTAGCACCACCACTTCGACATCGGTGAGCGATGTGCCAACTTCACCGATCGGCGTACCGTAAAGCATATTCCGAAAAATCTCAGTAGTCATCACCAAGATCGGCGCGTCACGATTTACGGATGTGTCACCTGTGAGCAATCCGACATTTTCATCGCCAAACTGTTGCCGAAAATCTCGTAATTTCTGATTAGATAGCGCTTTGAGCGGTGTCGTATAAAAAACGCGGCGATTACTCGCTAAAGCCGCATGAATTGCGTATTCGCCGATCAAAGTTTTGCCTGAACCCGTTGGCGCACAAACAACGACTGACTTACCTGCTTGCAAAGCGGCGATCGCCTCTAGCTGAAACTGGTCAAGTTGAAAAGGATATAGTTCTTGTGGGTCGATTGCTTGCACGCACTTATGCCTGAGTAAATATACTTAAATTTAATGAGCAATTATGATTAAATGCTTGTTTAGACTTATATAGTATCCTATTGTCTGGGGCTACAAGATCGACACCATAGTGATCCCCTCAAAATCTATCGCAAGTCTATGAGCGATCGCCCGACTCACTATAACAATAAAAATGATCATAAATCCTCTGCATATAAACAGGGATCGCTCTTTAGTGAAGGAATTCAGCGCACTTCAAAACTTTATGACAGTGGCGCAACTTATGAAATGGGAAGTCAGTCTTTACAGGTATGGAAACAGGCGATCGCAAAATACCAAAGCTCCGTCGTTACAGCGATCCCCGCGATCCAAACTACTCTTTTTGACCTACCATCAAACCACTGCGATCCCCACGCAATTAATCCTTTCTGTTTGCCGATTCAGCCTGCTGAATTCTATCGCTTATCTACTACAGATGACGGAGATGCCTGTATATACTTTGTGATTGATCTTACTTCACTATCACCTGTGCTATTGTATATAGGGGAGACATGCAGTTCTAATCAACGATGGAAAGGAACTCATGACTGCAAGCGATATATTCTTAATTATCGAGAATTACATGCCACTCACAATATACCGACACAGGTTGTCATGACCTTCTGGTGGAAGGCTCCTGCCGCCACGCGCCCCCGACAACAGCTAGAACGAATCTTGATCGAGAAATGGCGATCGCCTTTCAACAAAGAAAATTGGAATTTCTGGGGAACTCCATTCGTAAACTAACTCGTCTGTAATTACATACACTTAAAAATTACTAGAAAAAAAAATATCATCATGTCCTCTCCTAACTTGAATCCTAACCCTGATGTCAATGAACTATGGTTCGCCAAGTTTTTTATCGGCAGCATGGTGTCGATCGCTTGTCTGACAGTGCTTCTGTCTTTCCTACCTTCACCATCAGGATCACGCAATTCACCACCAATTAGAACGTCACTGGCTGTTTCTATCGTTATTTAATGTTGCGCTTTCAAGAATACATCTTCAGTTTGCTCAGCGAGTTTGTCCCATGCAAAGCGCTCTCTTAATTCAGATTGAGCGTTATCCACTAAAGTTTTTGCATACTCCTGATTGTGCAGAACCTCAATAATTCCCTCAGCCAAGGAATCAGGATCGTTAACCCGCGTTACCATGCCCGTGATCTTATGGCGCACAACCTCAGGTAAGCCACCTGTATCAGAAACTACGAGCGGAATTTTTGCCGCAAAACTCTCAAGGGCGACAATGCCAAACGGCTCATACAGACTAGGAAAAACTGCACAGTTCGCCACCTTTTGAAATTTCCAAAAATCTACATCGGCCATAAAGCCAGTAAATAAGACTTTGTGATAAATACCCAAATCCCAAGCTTGGCGTTGTAGCAGGAGTGTATAAGCATCACCAGTCCCAATAATCACTAGACGCACCTTATCATCCATCGCCGCGATCACCTTGGGCATGGCATTAAGCAGAATGTAAATACCTTTTTCGTAGGTGATGCGTCCGACAAAGTAAACGATCGCTTCATCAGGTTTTGCATAATGCTCGCGTAGCGCATCAAAGTCATGTTCAATCTCGGCAGTGATATTTTGCCAGCGCTCTACACTCAGCCCGTTATAAACCACATCGGTTTTCTCAGCAGGACAATCTAGCACCCGCTTTAACTCGTCACGCATATACTCAGAGCAAACGATTACTCGCTGAGATGCTTGGGTTAAACGAATTTCTTTGTGATGAATATATCTTTGCGTATCGTTGTGAATCCCATTGCAGCGTCCATATTCTGTGGCGTGAATGGTAGTAACTAAAGGGATCGAAAATTCGTTAGTGAGAGCGATCGCTACCTCTTCGACCAACCAATCGTGGGCATGGATCAAGTCTATAGAATCTTTTGACAGAGAATCCCTAGCAAATTTCAGCATATCTGCGTTCATTTGCACTACCCATTGAAAAAAATCATGGCTATGCTCAACTGGGATTCGATACACATGAATACCATCGACAATCACTTCTGATGGCTCATTTTCGACAGCAACGGTGATTAAATGCACCTCATGCCCTCGCTTAATAATTTCAGGATATAGCTCTGCTACATGACGAGAGATTCCGCCAATAATGCGCGGTGGAAATTCCCAAGCTAGAGCCAGAATACGCATGATATTTAACTAATATTTGAACTAATGAAAGCAACAGCAAGAATAACTAAGTGGTTAGGTTCAGTTAACTAT
The DNA here is from genome assembly GCA_026785865.1 of Pseudanabaena sp. CAN_BIN31. Lineage (GTDB taxonomy): Bacteria > Cyanobacteriota > Cyanobacteriia > Pseudanabaenales > Pseudanabaenaceae > Pseudanabaena. The sequence goes on along the minus strand of JAJAZG010000350.1, from coordinate 434 downwards.
AGCAACTATGTATCGATAGCAACATAGTCTACAGAATAATCAATATACAGATGTCGCCAAGTATGTCAGAACATAAAACCCAAAAAGTAGATGCGGCGCTCCGCGCCGCATCTACTTTTTGGGTTTTCATTTATATTAAGACAAATGGCGACAGCTATAAAAGAAAGCCCCTTTTAAAAACCCTGACGCATTCGTGAGTCTATCTTAAAACTATTCAAAGTAATTGTTTTTTATGGCATGAGCGATCGCTTACCCCAAACTTATGCAAAATTGCATGAAGTTGCGATCATACTCCCTTCCCATTATAAAAATAGACATTAAAACTCAAGAATTAGCGTTGGGGGGGGCCCGGCCCCCCCCCCCGAAAAATGAAGATGTAGGGGGGTGGTATTTTTGCAAGAAATAAAATGGATTTAAAAGTTTGTTGGGTGAGT
>JAJAZG010000349.1 GCA_026785865.1 Pseudanabaena sp. CAN_BIN31 | reverse complement strand
GCGCTGCGTCTACTTTCACTCTTTTAATAATTTGTTCCCCCTCTGGCGGCGAACAGCGAACAAATAACATGCCAAAATCTTGCTTATTTTGTAGTAAATCCAATAGGCGATCGTATTCTGTTTCTGGATTTTTTAGAGCATCTTTATCCCAAACATTTCCACTGTATTTCATGAGTCTCCCGTTTGACTGAATACTTATTCCAATCATACCAAAGTTATAAAATTCTGCATTTTTTACACTCAAATATAAAAACCAAAAAAGCTACTCCCTTCCCATTAGACGGTGCGGCGCTTTGCGCCGCACCGTCTATGAATATGTTGCAAGCGCAGCGTGCGCCACAACTTTTAAATACTTAGATGTAGTACATGGTTGTCGCAATTTGACGTTGGCGCTGCCGATCACATAGATCCTTCAGCGTACAGCCCTCTAATACATTAGCAGCCTGCTTCTGAGCTGATTCCCATACTTCATGAATGACTGAAAGCGAGGCACTCTCATGGACTGATTTACTGCTTTTTTCAGCGATCGGATCGTAACCCTCGATGCCACGAATAATTTCTAGTAAGCTGATCTGCCAAGGCTCACGGGCAAGGATATAGCCACCTTTAGCTCCGCGTTGGCTTTTGACCAAACCCTGACGCTTTAAGGTTGCGAGCAACTGTTCTAAGTAGCGATCGGGGATATTTTGTTGGCTAGCAATTTGCCGAATTTGCAGAGGCTGATCGATCGCAAAATGATGAGCTAGCTCAAGCATCGCCAAGATGGCATATTCACTCTTTAAAGAAAGTTCCACAACAGACCGTAATTCTAATTTAAAGATATTTTGCTTAACTGAACTCCATAATACTACGGTATGACACTGTAAATTTAGAGCTAATTCATTTCATGGAGATGTCTTGCTTTTGGACCGAATTCTGGGCTTGAACCGCAACAGGCAAGACCGCAAATAGCAGCATAGAATAGGTCAGAGAATTAAGAAAAGTATTCATAGGGCGGATTGCAGAAATTTTATGGCTATTGCTAAAGATGCGGTGACTGTATCTGGCTTGACACAAGCAATTACGCTTTTGTTACGAGACGAAATTGGCATCGTGCGGGTGACAGGAGAAATTTCTAACTTCACAGCCGCCGCCTCTGGACATCGCTATTTCACGCTCAAGGATGAGTCAGCCCAAATCGATTGCGTGATGTGGGCAAGCCGCACTTTGTCATTTCGTCCTAAAAGTGGAATGCAGGTGGTCGTGCAGGGTCGGCTGGCGGTTTATGCGACTCGTGGCAAATATCAGATCGATTGCGATCGCATGACCGCCGCAGGACAGGGAGATCTCTATCTTGCCTTTGCTGCTCTCAAGGAAGAATTAGCCGAACGGGGATATTTTGACCCAGAATTTAAGCGTGATATTCCCGCCTTACCGCTCAAAATCGGCGTGGTCACTTCATCGACAGGAGCCGTAATTCAAGATATTCTCAGCACCTTAAAAAGGCGATCGCCCCATTGCCAAATTTATTTATGCCCTGCCACAGTCCAAGGTGAAACTGCACCTGAAGAAATTGCGGCTGCCATTAAAGCTTTGCAAAATACCGATGCAGATGTCCTAATCGTCGGACGCGGTGGCGGCTCGATTGAAGATCTTTGGGCGTTTAATACTTTACCCGTTGCCGAAGCAATCCATAATTCACGGATTCCGATTATTTCCGCAGTTGGGCATGAAACTGATTTTACGATCGCCGATTTTGTCGCTGATTTACGCGCCGCCACACCCACGGCGGCGGCGGAACTAGTATCGCAATACGATCGCGACACACTTTTGCAACAAATTAAGCTGATCGAAAATCGCCTAACTCGCAGTATGCAGTTAGAAATGCAAAATCATCGCCAAAAGTTAAGCTCTCTCACCAATAGTTATGCTTTGCAAAATTTTAGCGATCGCCTGCACGATCGCATCCAACAGTTAGACGAAGCCGATCGCGACATGCAAAAAAACTTGATTCGTCATTTGCGCCAATCCACAACCAAACTCGAAAGTATCACCGCCCATCTGCGATCGCTGCATCCACTATCACCATTACAGCGCGGTTTTGCTTTGTTGCGATCGGGCGATCGCTTCCTGACCGCCGATCAGTCTCTCAGGACATTTGATAAAGTGGAAATCGTGCGGCGATCGGAAATTGCCCAAGCCAAAATCGAGAAAGTAACCGAAGAAGTAATCGAAAAAAAATATGCCCACCCCGAATAATTTACCGAATCTACCCTTTGAAGAACAAATGCAACGTCTCGAAGAAATTGTCGAAATTATTGACGATGGCGAAGCTTCTTTAGATGAAATGCTTACCCTTTATGAAGAAGGTATGAAGCGATCGCAATATTGCCGTGAATATCTCGAAAAAGCCGAACAGAAAGTCACTCTCATTCAAAATGCTACATAAATTTTGGACAAAGCCCCAAACCGACTAAAAACGCAGACATTATTCAAGTAGTTTGATTCTCTAGGTTTAAATGATATTGTGTAGGTATTCGTTCAGTAAGTAGTAAACGAGAGGGATTTGTTTGACTCAGTCAATTAATTTACCCAAGCTAGATGATTTTTTGCAAGAGCTTGCGACGATACAGCAACAAGGCTCGAAACGGATTGCGTTTTTAGGTTCCCGCCATGTGCCATTGACTCATCAACTGCTGATCGAACTGCTCAGCTATGCCTTGGCGCTATCAGGTAACAGCATTATTACCTCTGGGGCAACAGGTACGAATTTTGCAGCGATTCGCGGTGCTTTGCGAGCTGACCCAAATTTGTTGACCGTAATCTTGCCTCAAAGTCTTGATCGCCAGCCCTATGAATCTCGCGAACAGTTAGAAAATGTGATTCATTTAATTGAGCATAGCGAAAATGACACCTTGTCTTTGGCTGAGGCAAGTAGCCTATGCAACCAAGAGATTATTTCTAAATGTCAGCAATTGATTTGCTTTGCGTTTCATGGTAGCGAGACTTTATTGCAAACTTGCCAAGCTGCCGAAGAGCAGCGCAAGGTTGTCACGCTATTTTATTTTGATTAGAAAAAGCAAAAGAGCGCTCAGCGCTCTTTTGCTTTAACCAGTAGTTTATAAGCGAAGATTATGAGTAAGACAATTCAAGGCAAAGTGTTTGTATTGGATGACAATATTGATACTGACCAAATTATTCCTGCGGAATATCTCACGCTTGTGCCGTCAAAGCCTGATGAATACGAAAAACTTGGTAGCTATGCGATGATCGGTTTGCCCGATCGCTACGATCGCTTTAT
>JAJAZG010000348.1 GCA_026785865.1 Pseudanabaena sp. CAN_BIN31 | reverse complement strand
CAGCGCTTTGCGCTGTCATAAAACCCAGAGAAATTTTTAAAAGTGCCGCTTTGCGGCACTTTTAAAAATTTCTCTGGGTTTTATGTCAGCGCAAAGCGCTGTATGTTCATTATGAACTACCCCAACCTGCTTCGCGAGGATAGGGTTTCTAATTCCCATCAAGCAAGGAGTGTTTTTTACGCTTCACCGAGCCAAGTTGCTGCACCTCTATCCACAGAGATGAAGTAGAGCTTAGCCCTCTACGTTTGACGACGCTCGTTCCGAACACCGTAGAAACTAAATATTTGTTGTTTGATCTTAGACAAGAAGCTTATTGTATTCTTGCCTTACGGGGGATCTATCCGAATACTGCCACTAACTGTATCGAGCAGGGGTAGATAAGTAGCTCTCTCAAGGAGGAGGTTGTCATCCCTAGTAGCAAGCGGGTTCTGTTATAGATGTGTGCCTCGCTTTTCTCAGCGTATCATAATAAAAAGCGAAAATCTCGACTATTCTCAATTTATTTTCTGGTCGCTTTCATCCCCTCCCTACTTTCGCGGGGCGGCGAGGAAGGGGAATTTCGATCCGTCTGTTAAATAGCTGAAAATCAAGATAAAATCTTAAGCAGTTAAAGCAATTTATTTAAAAAGCCCGATCGCATGATTTTCCCTGATTATTCTGACTTTATTAAGCTGGCTGAACATGGCAATTTTGTACCTGTATATATGGAACTGGTTGCCGATCTCGATACGCCTGTTTCAGCTTGGTATCGTGTATGTCAAGGTCAACCCTACAGCTTTTTATTAGAGTCAGTCGAAGGTGGCGAGAGGCTTGGGCGTTATAGTTTACTGGGTTGCGATCCTCTATGGGTATTAGAAGCGAGAGGCGATCGCACCACACAGACATTTCGTGATGGCACGGTGAAAAATTTTGTCGGTAATCCGTTCCAGCATTTGAATGATTGCCTTGCAACCATTAAACCTGTGCATTTGCCAGAGTTGCCGCCGAGTTTGGGTGGTTTATTTGGTTATTGGGGCTATGAATTAATTAATTGGATCGAGCCGAAAGTTCCTGTTTATCCATGTCAAGAAGGGGATGTATCTGATGGCGTGTGGATGCAAGTCGATAGCTTGCTGGTATTTGATCAGGTAAAACGCAAGATTTGGGCGATCGCCTATGCGGATTTGAGTAATGGTGAAGATCCTGAGAATGCTTATAAATTAGCTGGCGATCGCCTGAATGTGTTAGTAGATAAATTGCGATCGCCCCTCGACCGTCAAAAAACAGCAATTACTTGGACAAATCCACGTTTGCAACCACCTGTCAGCTATACCAGCAATGTCACTCGTGAAAAATTCTGTCAAGCGGTGGAACTTGGCAAGGAGCATATTAAGGCTGGTGATGTGTTCCAAGTTGTGATTTCGCAACGGTTGACGACTGATTTTAAAGGCGAGCCATTTAGTTTGTATCGCTCTTTACGAGTGGTCAATCCTTCGCCTTATATGGCATTCTTTAACTTCAAGGATTGGCAGCTAATTGGCTCTAGCCCCGAAATTATGGTTAAAGCAGAAAGTATCAATGGAGTCTCCCGAACTGTGTTGCGCCCGATCGCAGGAACACGCCCTAGAGGTACTAATCCTGCGGAAGATGCGGAACTAGCTAAAGATTTGCTAGCCGATCCTAAGGAAGTTGCGGAACATGTGATGTTAGTCGATTTAGGGCGCAACGATCTCGGTCGTGTCTGCAAAAGCGGAACTGTGAAGGTCGATGAGTTGATGTCGATTGAGCTTTATTCCCATGTGATGCACATCGTCAGCAATGTTGTCGGTGAGATTCGTCCCGAAAAAACTGCTTGGGATTTGCTTCAGGCTTGTTTCCCTGCGGGTACGGTGAGCGGTGCGCCGAAAATTCGAGCGATGGATATCATTCATAAGCTAGAAGGCGATCGACGAGGTACTTATGCGGGAGCCTATGGCTATTATGATTTTGAAGGACAACTAAATACCGCGATCACGATTCGGACAATGGTAACGAAGGATGGAACAGCTAGCGTTCAGGCTGGTGCTGGCGTGGTTGCCGATTCTGACCCTGAGAAAGAATATCAAGAAACGCTGAATAAGGCAAAGGGGATGTTGGAGTCTTTGCGCTGTTTGGGATAGTGGATTAAGAGAAAATGCGATCGCCTAAATCTTTTATTACTGACTTTATCATTCCATCATGAGCGAAATGTGGGTTGATGAGTAATAACAATACGATTTAGGATCGAACCTGAAAACTTAACCCGAATAGGAAATATCTAGCAGATGATTTTCTGCACCTTCACCGCTTCCACAATATCCGTGTCCAACATCCATTTACGAATATTGCTCTCCGCCGAACCCGCATCGCCACTAAACAGCGTCGAGCCATTGTGAACCACCACACCCATACCGCGATCGGTCATCTTCGAGATCAAATGCTGCATAAACAACAACTGACCATCAGAAATCGACGGCAAAAACTTAAAGCGCTGGGTTTTATCGTTCTCAATATCCTTTTGATAACCCTTCCAACTCACACCATAGGGCGGATTAGCAATCACCACATCAAAAACATCATTATCAAACTTGTCACTAGTTAACGTATTGTCATGCTCGATTTTAGAATCAATCCGAAACCGACTCTCAATCTTCGCCAACGCATACAGCGCATCATTCCAGTCCTGCCCAAAAGTTTGAGTCAATCGCGGCGATCGCTCATGAATCCGATCCTCCACCCCAAACAACAAATTTCCACCGCCACAAGTACAGTCATAAATCTTTAAAAGCTTATCCGAATCCTCAATCTTAGAAGCAATAATCTCCGCAATCAGCCCGATCACATCATCAGGCGTATACTGTTCCCCCGCCGTCTCCGCCGAAATGTCCGCCCACCGCCGCTTAATATGTTCCTCTAAGGTCGTAATCTCCGAGT
>JAJAZG010000347.1 GCA_026785865.1 Pseudanabaena sp. CAN_BIN31 | reverse complement strand
GTCCAACCTGTCCGCGCTGCCAATCTGATTCAATTGGGAAGTTAATCCCTGCCTATGAATTTGCTGGTTTTCTAGCTAAACCCGATGAAAGTCCAATTCTTGACGAAGAAGAGCGCTATGCCGCACGCAACTTAGTCAGCATTCAGCCGCAATGGGATGGACGGATTACAGGAAGATGGTCTCTAGCATCAGGATGGTCTTTAATTCTGCGCCAAGATGAAGAAGTACGTTGGCTTAATGAAGGTTTACCTCCAACACCCACAGATAACAAATCAGGTGTAGCCCTATTACACAATAAGGCAAAAGGTTATGCCATCTGTAGCGCCTGTGGACATCTACTGAGTAACCCTGATCAAGATGCTCAAAATCAAAAGAGCAGAAGGAAAACAAATGTTAAAAGCGATGTCAATAATCAGAACTTCTATGGTCATCATCCTAGTTGCACCCTTGCTAGTCAACCTCCCTTACCACTAGCGATCGTTACCACCGAAAAAGCAGAAACCCTAAGATTAATGCTGCCAGTGCCTTATGACTTTGATGACATTCAACTCAAGACATGGGGTTTATCCCTTGGCTATGCTCTAAAAATGGGGATGCAGCATTGCTATATGCTCGATGGCTCTGAAATTGAGTTTGAGTTTGAAGGCTCTTGGAAAGTTGAGCAAGATGGTAAACGCTATCGCTCAGTTTCCCTCACCTTTATCGATCCTAGTCTTGGCGGCAGTGGATATCTGCGCCGCATTGCGACTCAATTCGATCTAGTTGCCCGTAACGCTCTCGAACATCTCGATCACGATCCCACTTGTGTGACGGCTTGCTATCGATGCCTCAAGACTTACCAAAATCAGCGTCACCACGAATATCTAAACTGGTTAGTAGTAGTTCCTACCCTTGAAGAAATTATTCAAAGTTCTCCCCAAGCAAATTTAGCGAAGACTGGCGATCTCAACGATCCAACACCTTGGCTTGAAGCCTATGATGCTGGGGTTGGTTCTCCTCTAGAACTAAAATTTTTAAAGCTATTTGAAAAATATGGATTTCACCCTCAAAAACAAGTTCCTATAGCTCTCAATACTGGCGAAGCACCAATCTCAGTTGCTGACTTTGCCATACCAGAAAAACGCTTGGCTATTTACATTGATGGTGCTTCCTTTCACAAGGGGGCGAACTTGAGACGCGATCGCTATATCCGCGATCGGCTCCGCAATGCCAATCCTGCGTGGCAAGTCATTGAACTGCGATCGGCTGATTTAGCCCAAGGAGAAGCATTAGTTCAGTCTCTTAAGAATAATGTGAGTTAAAGGAGAATAACGTGATTTAAAGGGCGTTGCAGATGTTCATAATGGCTTCAAACGTTCAGTATTTTATATCCCTCAATCAGCAATTGTTTCAACCTAAACGATATTACCTACTGTCGGTTCGCTCATTTCCCCTAGTGCTTTATGAATTAATAATTCACCAAATCCTACTATATATAGCGTTACATTGTCTCTAAATTAAGTCGATTAATCCGATGGGCATTTATGCATATATTTCGGGACGTGTCAATATTTTTCTTGGTGTCTGTAATGCCTATTCTCTCCTAGATAATTCTAGGCAATTGATCGAAATGAGCGAACCGACAGTACCTATTTTCTCGCGATCATTATGAATATATGCAATGCCGACCTTTTACAATGCGATCAAGGATATATCGACTATCCAACATCGGCATTTCGTAAGTCTTTCAACTTTTGTTTACATTCAACAGACCAAGGATGTTCAAGTCCTAGCCGTAAATCTAGAATTTCTAAGGCTTTTATATATAATTTTTCAGCATCCAAACTATTTCCTTGTATTGCGTATAAAGTCGCTAAACTATCCAAACATTTTCCTACATGAGAATCAGTATCTCCTAAACTTCGTTTCCAAATATCTAATGCTTTAAGATAGAGTGATTCCGACTTGCTAAACCACTTACATTCACGATAAAGAGTCGCTAGTCCATGAAGACCGATTGCTAGACGGGGATGATCTACTCCCACTTGCTGCTCCAAAATTGATAATGCTCTCTGATAGAGAGGTTCTGCTTCACTATATCGTTTTTGGTTGCGATAAAGGTTTGCTAGACTATTTAGATTAGTTGCCACTTCATGATGATTTTTACCCAGATGCTGTTCCCAAATTAATAGTGCTCTCTGATAGAGAGGTTCTGCTTTATCATATTGGTTTTGAGAGTAGTAAAGTGCCGCTAAATTGTCAAGACTTTGAGCCACATTGGGGTGGGCGACACCCAATTGCTGCTCTCGAATTGTCAATGCTGTATAAAAGAGAGGTTCTGCATCAAGGTAACGTCCTTGTGAATAGTATAGTACTGCCAAGTTGTTGAAACATTCTGCTGGAGAAGAATTTTCAGTTCCAATTTGTTGCTCCCAAATGTTTAGTGCCCTTTTATAGAGTACTTCTGCTTCACGATACTTTCCTTGATTCCAATAGAGTAGTCCAAGATTATTGAGGCTTTCAGCCACATTAGGATGAGTGATTCCCAACAAATGCTCCTGAATTTCTAATGCTCTTTTATGAAGCGGTTCTGCTTCACTATACCTTCCTTGATCTCGATAGAGTCTTGCTAGGTTGTTAAGACTCTCTGCCGTAACTAAATTTTCATACCCTAATTTTTGTTCCTGAATTTCTAATGCTCTTTGGTGAAGTGGTTCCGCTTCAACGAAACGTCCTTGTATACGATAAAGTTTAGCTAAGTTATTTAGGCTTTCAGCTACGTTGAGATGGTGTTTGCCAAATCGAATTTCGCTAACTGTCAAAGATTGAGTGTACCCTTGTTCAGCTTGAGCATATGCGCCCTGCTCAATGAAGAAACGACCTAAGCCAATATATGGGAAAATTAGATCCTCATCACTTAGCCAATCCGCAAACATCATTGCAACTTCTGATATATGAGGAACTGTAGGAGCAATAGCTAAAATTTGTTGATGAGTAGGACTTTCCGAAATCTTTCTAGCAAAAGATGCCATGACTCGGCAGAATACTCGTTTCATTTGTTCCGACTCTATGCCTTGTCTAACCTTAAGCTGTAACATCAATTTCTCCGCATTCTAATTTGCCTCTAAAATATTCTCGAATTAGCGAGTGCAGAAGGTATTTTTTCTGCCCCAAATCTTGAATTAAATGGAAACGAAATAATTTTCGTCTTGCTGATTGTAATTCCTCTGAATTAAACTCTCCATTTTCAGGATGAATTTCAAAATACTGTTGTGCCACCGTCTCTATAAGTTCCCAAGGAACGGGAGCCAAAGCACATAGGCTTAATAATTTACCGAGGTACTGACCCCATGTATCCAGCCCTTCCCAACTTAAATCAAAAGCAGCAGCTACTCCCCGTTGAGCTGTCATTGTCCAAACTGGATTATCTTGCTCACGCACAAGTGCTTGATCCATTAATGCCTGTCGCTTTATCGCTTTTTCCTGTAAACGAGATAGCATTTCTAATAACGAAAGATCCATTTCATCAGCTAAGTACCGACCGACTAACTCTAATCCAAGTGGCAGATAGCCTAGCCACTCACAAAGGATATTAATAGTTTCTGGTTCTGCTTTAATTCGATCATTGCCTATAAAAGATTCCAGCATCTCAAATGCTTTCTCAAAAGTAAAAACATCTAGAGAAAGCATTTGAATAGGGAAACTAAACTTGAGCCTTGTTGTCATGAGTAACCTGAAATGCAAAGACTCTGGAGGCAAATATGGTTCAACATCCCTAGTAAAATGAACTACATCATCCAATACGATAATTACATAACCTTGTTGTTGCCAATTACGCCAACAAAATGCAACTTGATCAAGCAAATCTAGTCCATCTGGAATCTTCAATCCTATCTGTGATTGAGCATAGCCCACAATTTGAGTGCCCACGTTGAACTCTCTAGCATAAAGCCAGCAGATTCCACCTGAGTAATAATTTTTGTATCGTTTAACATACTGAATTGCTAGTTCTGTTTTCCCAACTCCGCCCATACCTACAATTGCAGAAATACCAATATGATGATTCTCCACCATCTGGTGGAGTTGATTTATAACTAAATCTCGACCGACAAATTTAACTACTCCACTGCGAGGAAGATTGTCAGGAATTTTGGTTGGTAGAGCAAAGTTCTTTTGGATAACTTCAATCAAAGCATTAATTGCATCTTTATTCCAAGAAACGTAGATGCGATCGCCTATATGAATATCCTGCCCATGCTCAATATTGACTCCATACTTGCCTAGTTGCAACAAACTCTGGCGATCGCCCATCCCCCATATTTGGCGCAAAGTATCAATATCAGCCTCTGTGTGCTGACCAATGGCGATGCGATCAATAATCTCCGTCAATTTATCAGGCATTTCTAAGCAGGTAAAAATTGAAATTTGTAAATAATCGCCTCAAAATAAGTATGCCATGCCAAGCACAGTTATGGTTATGGAAAATTAGGGACAGGAGAACTATTACATATCCTCAAATCTAGCGATCGCACAGGTCAGGTAATAAGCCCACTATCATAAAGCCGAATACCAATCACAATATTTAGGATAACATTCAAATTTTCGGAGAATTAAGAACAGTTAACAGGATTACCCACCAAGGCACTCGAAGATCTGGAATGAACTTAGCGCTAGATTTAAGCATCGGCAAAACTTGTGGCAATAAAAATCTGAGGGAACGTAAAGAAGCAGGGCAATGCCCATATTCATCAACGACTCCATAGCGAGTTGCTAATTCTGCCACAATCTGCACCTTCCCAGTTCGTCGCAACAGATTGGAGTCATCACATAGTCCTGCGATTACTCTGCCAACAAATAAAGGAGTTTCCCAATTGAACTTATCCGATATCGCAGAGCCAAGACTATTCTCATTATCCTCTTCAAGCAACTGATGAAAATGTTCTGTTCCCACAATACCCGGCCACAGGGAAATTGAAGCCACATTAAAAGGCTTTAGCTCCACTGCCATATCTGCCGCAAGACGATCGCAGGCGGATTTGCCAGTACCATAGGCAACTCCAAAAATTGGTGCTAATCCGCCCCAAGAAGATATCGTCACGATTAATCCTTGCTGGCGTTGAGTCATCATTTTTGCCGCCCAGTGACTTGCAATATAGTGACTTCGCAAACCAACTTGATTACAAGCATCCCAAAGACTGACATCTGATTCCCAAAAGGGTTTACCTTTAGCATTTATCAGCGATCGCACTCCACCATAAGCATTATTCACCAAAAGATCCAATTGTCCATTTTGTTCTCGATTAATTTGCTCAAATAAAGACTGAACCCGCTCATCATCGCTGTGATCGATAGGAACTGCAATACAAGTTCCCCCAGCTTTTTCTACCGCATATTTGGTTTCCAATAAACCACCAGTAATAGGATCTGTAGGATTGTCACTATTCAGACTGCGCCCTGTAATATAAACCAATGCCCCCGCTTCACCTAAAGCAATGGCAATACCTTTACCAATTCCCCTAGAAGCTCCCGTTACCAAGGCAACTTTACCGTTCAAATTTTTAGACATATAGTTCCTAATTGTTGATCGAGAGTAGATAGCGATTGTGAGGTGTGAGCAAGTTGGTCACATCTGGTCCCAAGGGAATAAGGCCACCTGGATTAAGCGGAAAGAGGTTTCCATAATAGTCACGCTTCACACTTTCGAGGTCGCAGGTAGCAGCAACATCACCAATCTGATAAATGTCGCGCAGATAAGCACCAAGGTAAGGATAGTCCTGTATTCGCCGTTGATTGCACTTAAACAAACCATAGTAGGCAATATCAAATCGGAACAGCGTCGTGAATAGTCGTACATCTGCTAGCGTCAGGCGATCGCCACATAAATACCGATTTGTCGCCAGAATTTCATCTAACTCATCAAGAGTGGTAAATAATTCTTGGCAAGCTTGCTCGTAGGCTGACTGAGTTTGGGCAAAACCACAACGATAAACACCATTGTTCACCGTTTCATAGATTTTCTCGTTGAAATGATCGATCTGCGATCGCAATTCCAAGGGGTAGAGATCGAGTTCAGGATGCTTGGCGAACTGATTTAGCTCAGAATTAAGCATCACAATAATCTCGGCACTTTCGTTATTAACAATTTGTTTAGTTTGCTTATCCCACAGAATAGGAACTGTGCTGCGCCCACTGTAGTCTGGCTGTGAT
>JAJAZG010000346.1 GCA_026785865.1 Pseudanabaena sp. CAN_BIN31 | reverse complement strand
CGTTTCAATCGCCACAACTTTTAAGAAAGACCTAGCAAAAGTCGGTGTCATCTTCTGCTCGATCACAGAAGCGATGCATGAATATCCCGAACTAATCAAGAAGTATTTAGGCAGCGTTGTGCCGATCGCGGACAACTATTATTCAGCATTAAACGCCGCCGTATTCACCGATGGCTCTTTTGTTTACATCCCTAAAGGCGTGAAATGCCCGATGGACTTGTCCACCTATTTCCGCATTAATAACGGTGATTCAGGTCAATTTGAACGCACCCTGATTATTGCTGAAGAAAACAGCTATGTCAGCTACCTAGAAGGCTGTACTGCGCCAATGTTTGACACTAATCAACTTCACGCGGCGGTAGTTGAACTAGTCGCTCTCGAAGATGCGGAGATCAAATATTCCACCGTGCAGAACTGGTACGCTGGCGATAAAAATGGCAAAGGCGGCATCTACAACTTCGTGACCAAGCGCGGTTTGTGCCAAGGCAAAAACTCGAAAATCTCTTGGACGCAAGTAGAAACTGGCTCCTCAATCACTTGGAAATATCCTGGCTGTATTCTTGTCGGTGAGAACTCTGTCGGTGAGTTTTACTCTGTAGCGCTGACTAATAATAAGCAGCAAGCAGATACAGGCTCAAAAATGATCCATATCGGCAAAAATACCCGCAGTAAGATCGTTTCTAAAGGTATCTCGGCTGGCGGATCGCAAAATAGCTATCGTGGCTTGGTGAAAATTTCTCCTAATGCGGAAGGCGCGAGAAATTATTCTCAATGCGACTCGATGCTGCTTGGTGATTGCTCACAGGCAAATACTTTTCCATACATCCAAGTTCAGAATAATACGGCACGAGTCGAGCATGAAGCCTCTACTTCTAAGATCGGCGAAGAACAATTGTTCTATTTTCAACAACGCGGTATTGCTGTAGAAGATGCTGTTTCGATGATCATTAGTGGCTTCTGTAGGGAAGTGTTTAATGCTTTACCAATGGAATTTGCGGTTGAGGCAGACAAGCTCTTGGCTTTGAAGTTAGAGAATAGTGTTGGCTAACTATGGACAAGTAAGGAGATTTCTAAAAAAGAATATCCCGATGGTAGGGGTTTAGCATTTGCGCCAACATCTTCGCTTACCGCTAAAATCTCCATCCGCAAATGCTAAACCATCTTCGCCTTAAACGATAAATTGTCCCTGCGTTGCGAGGTTTGGGCGAAGCATTCCCAAATGAAAATATCTTAGAATTTATAAGTATCCGTGGGAATGCTTAGCCCCTACTATTATCAATACACCTTTTGGTTGATTGCCTATCTTGGTGTTTTCATTGCCAGAAATCACCTAATTAGGCGATCAATGCGATTATTGTGAGATTGAGGTGTTTAAAATATGTTTCAAACTCTAGTTAAATCATTATCAATTGATGAGTTTCTAAAACTACCAGAAACTAAGCCCGCTTGCGAATTGATTGATGGAGTCGTAATTGCCAAACCAAGCCCTCAAGGTAAACATAGTACAATTCAACTTGATCTTGGCTCTAGCATAAATCTAACTCTTAAGCCTCAGCGTATTGCCCGTGCTTATTCGGAATTGCGTTGTAACATCGGCGATCGCTCTTTAATTCCTGATATTTCAGTTTTTATTTGGGAGAGAATTCCTCGCGATCGCGATGGCAAAGTATCAAATAAGTTTGATATTGCCCCAGACTGGGTTGTTGAAATTCTATCGCCTGATCAAAATCAAACTAAGGTGATTCGGAATATTCTCTATTGTCTCGATCATGGTTCTGAGATGGGTTGGTTAATTGTTCCTGATGATGAAATAGTATTTGTCTATTTTCGCGATCGCACTATTGCCATATTTGAAAATAAAAGCGATATTTTGCCCGTTCCATTATTTGCAAAAGACTTTCAAATTACACTTGGAGATTTGTTTAGCTGGCTGGAAGTATAGTTTTATCGTTACAGCACTTTGCGCTATAAATATATGGAAGAACTTATAGAATTGCGATCGCTAGTCCAGAGAGGAGATTTAGAATCTGCTTTGAGCCTGATTGATGAGTTGGAAGAAATGAGCAAAGACGATAAGATCAACAAAATCTATAGTTATGCGATTATCTTGTTACTTAATCTGATCATGCAATCAGCCGAAAACCGCTCAACTAGTTCTTGGGAAGTTTCAATTCGCAACTCGGTAATTTCGATCCAACGCACTAACAAACGGCGTAAAGCTGGTGGTAATTATTTAAGCGATCGCGAAATCATAGAAATTCTCGAAGATGCCTACGATCGCGCCCTTGATAATGCCCGACTCGAAGCTTTTGGCGGTGCTTATAATGCGATCGCACTTGGTAAAATGGTTAACCAGACCGAGATTCTCGCACAGGCTAGCCAACTATTACAGGATTCTTTGTAATTTATGGAGGTATTGAGATGCTCACAAAGCCAAAAATAGATTGGGAGATGATGGCAGTCAACTCTCATTTTCAAACTGCTGAAGCTGCTCAATTGTTACTCCAACAAGGAGAAACTGAAGAAGCCCAAGCTGCACTCCAATCTCTAATTGATGCAATGTCAAGATCAGAACGTCAAGCTGTTAAAAGCCAGTTAACTCGCTTAATGATGCATATTATTAAGTGGAAAACTCAACCAAATAAGCGTAGTCGTAGTTGGATTATTACGATTATTGACGCTCGTGATGCGATCGAAGAATCTCAAGAAGAAATGCCTAGCCTTAATCGCGAGTTTATCGAATCGCTTTGGGAACAATGCTTTGTCAAAGCTAAGCGTAAAGCTGAAGCTGAGATGAACTGTCGTTCTAACATCTCTTCTGTAACTTGGCAACAAGTTTTTGAAGATATTTACGAATAAACTACTGCCAATTACTCTCGGTATTCTATCAGCATTCTCTTCCAAAATAAGTAACAAACCTCAACTAGCATTGATGTACTCATGGCGATCGCGGCTGCCATTGCCCCATCCATTTTTTGTTGAACAGCGATCAAGGTGACTAGCAATAAAGTGGCAGTACAGAACCATGTCACAAAATTCACCTGTCCTGTTTTGCCATCGCTGATGAATAAACCCTGAATTGCATTTTGCAAGGCAACTAGTAAGGGAATACCTGCACATAGAAGCAGGGCATTTTTCATGTTTTGCGCCAGAAATCGATCGCCGCCAATAAAAGCTTGAATAATCTGACCGCCGATCGGTGAGCTGCCAATAGCAAGCAAGAAAAGAGAACAAGCTGCTCCGATCGCCCCTGCAAAAATCAATAACTTCTGTTCTGAAACTTGGTGATGATATTTGATCACGATTTGCTGCACCATCCGTGTTGAGTTGGCAATTACTGACACCAATCCCCATGTGGCTGTCCAAGAAGCGATCGCCACGGTTGCATCCTCAGTTTGAGCCAGAATACCAATCAGTAAGGCGCGTCCTCCCCAAACTACTAACATCGAATTGGCCAAGGGAAAATAAAATTTGCTGACTTCACGCCAATTATTAGGCAATTTTGACGATGATGCGTTGGCTTCAGGTGGTCTTACTGCGTCCGATTGATAAGCCATCCAAGTCACCAATAAGGCTTCGACAAATACAGCGATCATGAGCGCAGTTGCTGCCAGCACTGTACCAGAGGCTTTCAACCAAAAACCAATAACTAAGACAATTACCAAGGTTGCTAGTCTGGCAAAGCTTGCCTTAGCGATCGCCTGAGATTGTCCGTGATAAATCAATAAGCCCTGAAAATAGCGCCGCCATGCAATTAAAAATGCCCATCCCCCCATGATTAGCAAAACTTGCTGCACATTGGTTGCCAGCGCCTTTGGTATACGCAGTATTCCGACACCAATTAGATCAAAACCCCATGGCGAGCCAACTATAAATTGCAAAACCGTCAACGCGATTCCCATTGCCAAAGTAAAGCGCCATAGAGCTTTTCGAGAAGCTTGACTTGGAGCTAGAGCATTAGAAGCGTGCAGAATACTGATAATTGGACTCTCGAAAAAAATTGCTAAGGACTTAGCAATGCCGAGAGCGGCTAAATTTATCTGTGCATCGGGTAAGTAAGCGATGGTGGTTGTGACCGCAGGATCGCCGCAAGCCATCGTGACATCACTGAGTGAGAGTGGTACAAACTCTCGCCATAAGTCCCATAGGCTAATTTTGTTATTTTGAGGTGATTTGAGTTTTGACTCTGCTGCTGATTTCACGAAGCACTCCGACTTATCAAACTCAATGGTACAGGCTGGATTTAACTGATTGCGTCTACTAGCATCTGTTCTGGCAAAATATCGATTCCTTGTTGATCTAGCCAATCGTGACTATATACTTGCTTCCCAGTATAAAAATAGACATTAAAATCCAAGATTAGACGTTTGGGGCGGGAGAGCGCCCCCCAGGTGTATTTAAAATTTGTGCGTGGATAT
>JAJAZG010000345.1 GCA_026785865.1 Pseudanabaena sp. CAN_BIN31 | reverse complement strand
GGGAGAGGGGAACAAGAAAATATTTACATCTTGCTCCCCCTCGCCCCTAGGGAGAGGGGGCTGGGGGGTGAGGGCAGCTTTTCTGTCTGCGTAACATCAGTTAAGAGTATGCATAGGGGTAAAATCTATTTATACAGCACCGATCCTAGTGTTGGCGTTGACAATGAAGATTCCTATACAAATTCTATAATACTAACGAAAAAATATGAGCTTAAAACTGTATCTACTCCGTCATGGAGAAACCACCTATAGTCGCACTGGCGGTTATTGCGGCGATCTTGATGCTGAATTAACTGCTAATGGCGAGAAGATGGCAGCCGCATTTGCCTCTGCCCATAGTGATATCGCATGGGATGCTATTTTTGTCAGTCCGATGAAACGCACGATCGCTACAGCCACACCGTTATGTGAAGCGATTGGTGTAGAGATGCAACTATGCGATGGCTTGCGAGAATTGCGTTATGGCAAATGGGAAGGACTCACCAATGAGTTTGTAAAAGAGAACTATAGCGAAGATTATTTGCGCTGGTTAACGGAACCTGCATGGAACCCACCTACACGAGGCGAAACGGCGGTGCAGCTTGCAAGTCGAGCTTCGCTAGCAGTTGCCAGAATTCAAGAAAAACACCCATCGGGAAATGTGCTGATAGTTTCGCACAAGGCAACGATTCGGGTAATTCTCTGTGGTTTATTAGGAATTGATATGGGCAGATATCGCGATCGCATTGATGTCCCTGCTGCATCCTTGAGCGTGGTTCAGTTTGGCGCATTGGGTCCAATGCTTAAGGTTTTAGGCGATCGCAGTTTTATGGATGATGATTTGCGATCTTTAGCTGGTACTTAAAATAGATCCGCAGATGTTGAGTAGTTTATTGGTGGTAAATAAATTTGCGCTTAGGATGGACTTAGATGATGATTGAGAAAAGATTGCTCAATTGTTCAACGAGGATATCCAAAAAGTCATGAATTCTACATACAAAGCATTTTGGTTAGAAAGTGGCGATCTCGTGGTGATTGACCAGACGCAACTTCCCTTTCGTTTAGTTACTAAAACTTTAAAAACTAGCGCCGAGGCAACTCTTGCGATTCAAGAGATGACCGTGCGCGGTGCGGGCGTAATTGGCAACGTTGCCGCCTTTGGTGTGTACTTAGCGGCTAGAGAAAGTAAAGGCGATCGCGATCAAATTAAAACGCTCTCGGCGGCGATCCGTCGCGCTCGTCCGACGGCAGTAAACCTGATGTGGGCAGTTGATCGCATGATGGCGGTATTAGAAAAAGCCGCCATCAATAAACAAGACTTAGTGGAAGTTGCGCTCAAAGAAGCGATCGCGATCGCTGATGAGGATGTAATTGGAACTCGCAATATTGGCAAATTTGGCTGCGAACTAATTGAGGCGATCGCGAAAACCAAACCCCAAGGCGAACCTGTAAATATTCTCACGCACTGTAATGCAGGATGGTTAGCGATCGTCGATCGCGGCAGTGCTTTAGCGCCAATTTATGAAGCAAGCGATCGCGGGATTAACATTCATGTGTGGGTCGATGAAACTCGTCCCCGCAATCAGGGCGCGAACTTGACGGCATGGGAACTCGGACAATCGCAGATTCCACATACATTAATTGCCGACAATACAGGTGGATTGTTGATGCAATATGGCAAGGTCGATCTCTGCATCGTGGGAACCGATCGCACTACTCGTAGCGGCGATGTTGCCAATAAAATTGGTACATATCTCAAAGCTCTCGCTGCGTTTGATAATCATGTTCCCTTTTATGTGGCGTTACCTAGTTCTACTTTTGATATGCAAATCTCGGATGGGATAAAAGAGATTGCGATTGAAACTCGCAGTTCTGATGAAGTTCTATATATGCAAGGGTTGCAAGATGATGGCAATATTGGCAAAGTGCGAGTCGCTCCATTGGAAACTTCTGCTTTAAATTATGGATTTGATATCACTCCTGCGAGACTTGTCACAGGGCTGATTACAGAGCGGGGTATTTGTAAAGCCAATGAAACTGCGATCGCGGGTATGTTTCTCGATCTGATTCCGTAAAATTGCGATGAAATCAAACCCAGCTTTCATAAACAGAAAAGCCCCGCTTCGCGGGGCTTTTCTGTTTATGAAAGCTGGAAATCTTCAATCTCTAAAACATCACCGATCGCCGCAAATGACATCACATCATCACGAATCTTGGCTGTAACCGTCACCTTCAAGCCTTCTTGCAAGATCGCTTCGGGGGCAGGTTGCCAAATCTCATACTGCTCATCAGTATCGGTAACGATCGCCCATGTTCCCGTACCGATATCGATATATTCCACTGTTCCCGCAATTTTAATGTTCATTTAGATACTCGCAGTTTCTGATTTGATCGATAGATAGGCGCAACCAAAACAAAGTAATGAGTTAATGCTAAGAAATGCGATCGCGGGCATTCCGTCACCAATCCACATCATTTGTGGAGCAAGGACTGCACTCGTGGCTAAACATGCTGAAGTCCCGATCGCCGAACCGATCGCAAACCATTTCCATTGTGGATGTCCGAGCAGAATCAGCAATAAACCAAGCGGTAATAATACGCTTGCAGTAATTGGATTGAGCGCATTTGTATTGGAAAAAGCATTTCCTAACTCAGCCAGTGAGCTTCCTGCAATACGGAAAGGAAGTTGGGTGATATCAAATATATAGAAGCCGCGTAGGAAGAATAAACCTGCGCCTCCAAAAAAGATGCCATTAGAAAATGACCAATTCCAACGAAATGGAAACCAGCGATTAAGTATCCATGCTAATAAATAGGAACCAAACATCATCATTAATTTGGGGACTAAAGCGATCGCGCCACCATCTACCCAAAAGCGGGGACTCAAATAGCCATTGTCCCGCGCCCAGCGCAAGAAATCAGGAATCCCTAGTTGACCTTGCGAAGCTAAACTTACCGCCGCCGCCGCGTTCAAATGTCCTGCACCATAATAATTGAGCGTATCATCAGCGACTTTGCGCGAAGATTGTTTGAGAATTTGCGCGACTTTTTCGGGATCTTTTACTCCTGATGCTTCGATTAGGGCAACCACACCAGTAACGTGGGGCGAAGCCATGCTCGTTCCTTGAAAAGCGCGAAATACAGATTCCTTAGTTTTAGGATCAATTGTATTTTGTAAAATACCGCCAGAAGTATCGCTATTCTCGCCATTTTCACCTCTTACGATCGCGCCACCAGGAGCCGCCACATCCACACCCGCACCGTAATTAGAATAGGGCGCTTTCTCACCAGTGGAACTTGTGGCAGACACGGCGATTACTTTGGGATAACGGGCAGGATAGAAAGCAGCATTGCGATTAGAATTACCCGCCGCCGCCACGATTACCACACCTTTTTTGTAGGCATAATCGATCGCATCTTGCATGAGCTTGCTTTCACCGCCGCCGCCTAAGCTCATATTGATCACATTTGCGCCATTGTCGGCCGCAAACATAATCGCCTCAGCAATATCCGAAATTGTGCCGCCGCCAGATCCTGATAGCACTTTGAGAGGCATGATATTCGCTTCATAAGCAATTCCCGCCACACCAAAATTATTATTTGTTGATTGGGCGATCGTGCCAGCCACATGGGTTCCATGTCCATTGTCATCACTAGCATCTTCGCGATCGTTCACAAAATCGTAACCCTTCACAAAATTAGTATTTTTCAAGTCATCAACTCGACTCACGCCAGTATCAATAACAGCGATCGTAATCCCCTTACCCTTGGTTCTCTGCCAAGCTTTTTCGACATCGATCGCTTTTAAATTCCACTGCTCTTTATACATCGGATCATTGGGAGTTGCCCCACCACCGATAAAGTCCATTGAATAAATATAATTTGCTTCGACATACTCAGTCAAATCACGAAGTTCTTGCGACTGCTTTAGCTTTTCGAGGACTTGAGCATCACCTTTGACGATATAAATTTTTTCAGTTTTAGAAAAGGCACTATTAAACTTGGGTTCGAGTCCGTATTTTGAAGCGATCGCCTTGAGTTCGCGATCGACCTGAGCAGGTGACAAATTATCGCGAAAATTTAATACCATCGAATCGAACTCGCCTTCGACTGCTAACCCTTGATAGGTGGAGAGCGCCCAAAATAGACCTGCAAAAAATAAGCACGAGAGCAGAAATTTTTTCATTACACTAAGACCTCAATCTCAAGTCCCCAGTTAGTATTTTTTATCATAACTGTCTAGCGGTTAACTAAGCCAGCCACTCCAGAAAGTAAAAGCGTCACTTTGTGACGCTTTTACTTTCTGGAATTTAGACGCTGACTAGTACTTGCCCCTTTTCGATTTTGGCAGTATAGCGTTGTAGTGGTTTGTTAGCAGGCCCTTCAACGACTACACCGTCAGCCGCAAACTTAGCATCATGACAAGGACAGACAAAGGCTTTGTCGGTCGCTTTCCATTTCACATCACAGCCGTTATGAGTACAAACGATATTAACCGCCAATATATTTTTCGCGTTTTTAGGATCGCGCACTACTGCAACTTTGTCAGATATCAATTGTCCATCTTTATCAAGCTGGGCAACTGTACCGATCGCTTTAAAACTACCGCTAGGAGCCGCAGCCAAAGCTGTGGGAGCAGTGAGAGATGTCGCTTCAGGAGACTTCGCATCACTACAACCAACCAAGGATGATGGCAGAAGACTGGCTAGCCACCCCAAACCAAACCAAGAGAGCAACTTACGGCGATTCAGATTCATTTTTTTTGTGTTGGCGAAATTTGTAGAAACAACTTGAACAGGCAAGGGGCTTAAGCCCCTTGTTAAGGTTATTAAAAATTGACATTGTGAGCAACTTATGTTTACAAGCTGCCTTATTGCTTAAGGCAAATCAAATTCTACCTAATCCTATGGCAATCAACTTAAGGCTAAATATCAGCATTCATGCTGTATACAAAAGATCGCACTGATCGCTATACATAGTTAAGGTTTACTAAAATTGGCATTATGTTCATGCAAACACTCTCAGGTAGTAGCGATCGCCTTCAAGATCCAAGGATAGTCATGAATCAAGAGACAGGGATTGATACTTATCTAAAATTTGCGATCGATCCGCAAACTATTGGCTTACTGGAAAGTGAATTTATTCAAGAAGTTTTGACGATCGAGGCGACGCATATTAGGCCTGTGCCAAACAAGCCATCCTGTATCTTAGGAATATTGAGCCGTCGTCGTCGCGTGTATTGGGCGATCGATCTAGCGATGCTGTTGGGGTTGCAGCCTCTAGATCAAAATATCGAACTTTACGAAGTGATTTTGACATCCGTGCAGCAACTTTCTTTAACTTTGATCGTGCCTAAAATTTTTGGGGTTGTAAATATTACGAGCGATCGCCTTGAGCAAAATATTAGTTTAGTTCCATCAACACTTAGATCCTATTTCAAGGGATATGTTAATGAAAAGGAAGAATTTTCTTATTTGCTAAAAGCCGAAAATATTTTGCGATCAACCATTTTACATTCATGATTTACTATGGAATCTTGCCGCAATGTCCTGATTGAGTTTGTTTATACAGAAGCTCGTGCTCAAATTGAGAGCTTAGGTAGTCGGATTAGGCATCAATATAATCTGGATGAAGTAATTGCCTATGCATTAAATCGGTTGCCGCCAATGTTTGCATCGACCGAAGTTGGTTTGCAGTCCAAAAGACAAGAATGTATAGCCATGCAAGCCGATATTAATAAGGCAACTCGTCAAGCACTTTTAGGAGTGCGTCGCGATCCGTTGCG
>JAJAZG010000344.1 GCA_026785865.1 Pseudanabaena sp. CAN_BIN31 | reverse complement strand
TTGGCTGGCTAGCCATTCTGAGTTGACCTCACTAGATGGACATTCGCGCACCCATTCAAACTGGCGCTCGCGATCGCAGATCAGCAATTCCCAAACTTTTTTATTATTGCTATCCAATAAAGGACGCGAATAAAAATCTAATTCCCAAATCTTCGACATATATTAATTTCTAATTTATTGGCTATGAACAGCTTAAATCATTGATTGGAGCAATAGCTTAGACTTTTTTTCGTCTTGCGTTGAGTTGTTCCCCTTTTTCAGGTATTTCATATAAAGACTCTAGGGTGTGCTCTATTATCTCTATACCTAAAATTAGTTGTGTGCGAGATGGCATTTTAATTTGATGAATTGCATCATTGCCTAAATATCGATGTTCATGCAATATCTCTGCATGTTTTTGGGTAAGCATATTGCTTTCGTGTAAACCAGAAATTTTACCGTCTAAGGAATTTGATCGTTTTGTTTCTATAGAACCATCTTTCTTACGCTTTGGATTACCATCTTCATCAAGCATTGTCACGAGACCAGATTTAATATTTTTATCTAAACAGATAGACTCAATTGTTGCCCTTAAGCCTGCTGCACATAATAAAAAAGAACCATTATTGAAGGAGTCTACAGTTTCTTTATATATTCGTATAACATTATCAGGAATATTGTTGAAATCCTTGACTTTTCTCATATCCTTAGCTCTTTTAGGGTAGAGATAAGAGGTTGTACCATCGCTGTACTCATGCTCATGTTCGGAAAAATAGCTTAAATGTCTGAATGAAACTAAGTCACAACCTTGGCATCGAATAATTTGATAATTATCAGACCAAAACAGAACACTATCAGAGAATCTATAAATCTCGGTATCAGATGTATCTACTGACTGTAAAACAAGGTGATTAATTTCTCTATTGCATTGAGAACAAAACACCTTTAATTTACTACCCTTAGTCTTATTCTCTTCTAATTTCGATTTAATTTCGCTCATTATATTCCTGCTAAAATCTATTTGATGAATTGCTTATTTCGGCTAAATTTCCAAATAGCTAGCTAGAATTTGCTTTATCTTTAGTAAATGGTTTATGTCTATTTGTCCAAGACATTGAATTAATCTACGTTTATCAAAGGTCATCGGATCAACACAGACAACAAAACTATTGTTGCTAAGCCCATTGCTAGGAGAAGCAATCAAAGGCACAAGCACAGGAAGCAGGCGATCGCTAGGATTTGCTGAGGTTATGGGCAGTACGGTTACTTTACTGCGTTGGTTAAAGCTAGTGCCAGAGATAATCAACGCAGGTCGAGTTTTGCGAATTTCTGTACCGATCGCAGGATCGAAAGTTACAAGCCAGATACTTCCCAATCGATAATCGCTGCTTGCTGCCATGCTGCTTCATCCTCATCATTTTCGCTTAACTGATCAAGCAATAAACAAGCTTCAACCATAGCTTGCTGTTCTTGTTGCTTACACCATGCTTGTAGTA
Organism: Pseudanabaena sp. CAN_BIN31; assembly: GCA_026785865.1. GTDB lineage: Bacteria > Cyanobacteriota > Cyanobacteriia > Pseudanabaenales > Pseudanabaenaceae > Pseudanabaena. The sequence goes on along the minus strand of JAJAZG010000344.1, from coordinate 2,349 downwards.
GCTCTTCAACCAGACGACTACGATTTTTTACGCGATCGTCAATATAACGAACCAATGTATCTGGAAGCGAAATAGATATTTTCATAGCCGCTTTATACTACTCAATATGCTACTTAAAGTAGCATATTTACATAAAAAAGAGGTGCAAACATCGTTTGCGCCTCTTTTTGTGACAAAAGCTTAAAGATTAGCCTTCGACAATCACTTTACCAACCATTCCAGCGCCACGATGAGGCGAGCAGTAGTAAGAAAATTCACCAGCTTCGGTAAAAGTAGACTCTAGCTCAACTTTAGGCTTTAGAGCCAAAGCCTTGTACGAGAGTTCTGGATGATCAATGACAATGACATTGTGAGGCATATTTTTGTTGTTTACCCATTTGACTGTATCGCCAACTTTGATTGTGACCACTTCAGGCACATATACCAGCTGACCACTATCAGAACCCATCTTTACGGTGACAGTATCAGCCGCAGCAGGTGAAGCAGTGATGAACAAGCTTCCAACAACAAACAAAAGACTGGCGATCGCTAGACCGATCTTTCTGACAAAAGAAGAGAAATTCATGATTAAATACCGACTAAAAATTCAACTTAACTTGCGCTAACTCTACTCGAACTAAAGCGATTAAAACACGTAGAGAAAAGCTAATTAACAAATAGCGGCACTTTTGTCACAGAAAGAGGCGCAAACAGTAGTTGCGCCTCTTTCTGTAACAAAAGCTTAAAGATTAGCCTTCGACAATCACTTTGCCAGCCATTCCAGCGCCACGGTGAGGTGAGCAGTAGTAAGAAAATTCACCCGCTTCGGTAAAAGTAGACTCTAGTTCAGCCTTAGGCTTTTGAGCCAATTTCTTGTGAGAAAGTTCTGGATGATCAATAACAATGACATTGTGAGGGAAAGCTTTGTTGTTTACCCATTTGACTGTATCACCAACTTTGATGGTGACTACCTTAGGAGCAAATACTAGCTGACCACTATCAGAACCCATCTTCACGGTGACGGTTTCTGCTGATGCAGGAGCTGCGGTGATGAACAAGCTACCAACAACAAATAAAAGACTTGCGATCGCTAGACCAATCTTTTTGACAAAAGAAGAAAAATTCATAATTAAATACCGACTAAAAATTCAACTGGACTTGTGCTAATTCGACTCGAACTAAAGCAACTAAAACATGTAGACAAAAGCTAGCCAGACTGGCTTATTTTAACTAGACTGCGACTTGACTAAAATCGCAGATTCCTAGTTTAGTAGTATATCTTTCCGCCGCCCCATCTGATCCCTTGCACCTTGGGTTCATAGAGGATATAACCCGCAATTAGCTTGAGGTCATTGTCGGTATATCCACGCATGATTGGGAAGATGTCGGTACTTTTGAGGCTAGGGTGAACGTCGTAGATTTCGGTCACGCCGTCATAGGTGGTGGGTTTCTTCATATAATCCACCAAGGCAAGCACGTTGTTACGAATTGGATACGCACCAGCTAAGGATTCGGGCGAGAGGTTAACGTTAGGATTGGTGAAGGTTGCGCCGCCGAGGTGACAGGTGGCACAGGCATTAGAAAATAATTTCTTACCCTTAGAAATGTCTTTTTGGGTTAAGACAATATTCACTTTTTCGTTGAGGGGGACGGTACGCAGTGCGATCGGGATGTCGGCGGCGATCGCGCTAGGTGTAAAAAGCTGGAAAGCGAGCATTACAAATGCGATCGCCACAGCTAGGTATTTAAAAGGATTTTTGTTCATAATTACGGACATAACTTAATCTATATAAGCTTATCTAAAAAAATTTAACTTAATCTCAAAGATTTATTGCGATTTTACAATCACACTAAGTTTTTGGCGTGATTTTAGAATTTTGGGCTTCCGATGCCATGATTACGGCTTTTGCGTCTTCCAAAGCAAGTTTGGTTTCGGCATCTTGGTAAGCGATGCCAAGGCGATCGCATAGTTTAAATACAAACTCAATAGTGAGTTTGTAATCCTCGGCGATCTCAGCGATCGAATAGTCAGCAAAGCCCATAGCAATACCCGTATCTAGTTAATTCTAGAGATGTTTGTGCTATTTTCTCATGCAAGGGCGGGACTCAGAAAAAATACTTCTCCAAAAAAGCTTAAGGCGGCGCTCCGCGCCGCCTTAAGCTTTTTTATAGCTGTCGCCAGTCTTGTTAGGACATAAAACTCAAAAGAGAGATGCGGCGCTGAACGCCGCCACCCTCTTTTGGGTTTTGATTTGTCCTGATAAGCTGATCTGCATTTAAAATGCAGATCAAAAACCAGAAGATGATTGTGCCCCGCGAAGCGCGGCACAATCATCTTGCAACTTAAATTCACATCAGCGTAAATCCAGT
>JAJAZG010000343.1 GCA_026785865.1 Pseudanabaena sp. CAN_BIN31 | reverse complement strand
GGGTAACGCTTGATTCACTGGAAAAATCTCTATGCAAAATCCTTTGCGACTCCATTGTTTTTCTTCTTTTACTTCCTTTACTTCTACATATCCCAACTTCGTGAAAGTAATAGTTAGAGGCTTCACTGATTGAGGATCTCCTACGTTCAGATAAAGGCTGTGGGTTTTGAAGACTTTTACCGATGGCAGATGTGGTTGTAAAGCATTGACGGTTGTGGCGATCGCCAGATTACTTTGTGGTTGCGATCGCAGTTCAGCCAAAATCTCGATCTGTGTCCAAGTTGTTTCTAAATCTATGGGGACTGATTCGTAGGGAAGATTATCAATCGGTGGATATAGATAGACGTTTTCCCAGTTCATTGCTTGTAGCTGCAAAGCCCATCGGGTTGCTTCTTCGACGGTGGCGGCAATGATGAGTAATGGTTTGCTTTGCTGTTGGCAGAGATGGGAGCTAATCAGTCCTTTGCCTAGACGTGATAATCCTGATAGGGAGGTGCTTTTGGCTGTTTTTAGCTTTTCTCCTATTTTGATGCTTAATGGTGCTTGAGCAATTTTCTGGATGACCGATCTAAATGGCATGAGAAGTTTTGGAAGCGATCGCTAATTTATTGTTTGAGTGAATTTGCAATATTCTCATTTATCTCCAGCGCGTTGGGTTACAAGCCGACGCAGGGGAACTGATACATAGCTCATGCTGCTGTCTGGATGCGTTTGTATGCGTGAACTTTGGCTAAGCGTACCCAATGTTCTAGGAGTAGGTAACGATCCAGTTCGACTTCTTCTGGTCTGGAAAGTGCGCCAGATTTATTGCGATCGAGAAGATCGCTTATACGGGCTTGCATTGAAGGATTAGGGCGGATGGCAAGAATTGTTTCGAGGCTGGGTTGACTTGCCAGAAGTTCGACAATTTGATGATCGTCTTGGTAGGGGATAATTTCTGTGGGACTGAGTTCCTGAAGCGCACGGTCAAGGGCTTCGGGGAGGCGATCGCCTAGTTGTTGTAGTTTTTCGCCGAGGCGATCGGGGACTTCTAAGATAATTTGCATGAGCGATAATCTTAAACTTGTGGATTACGTTTATTGTAGCAAGCTTGTTATGGGTGGTTCTAATAATTCGGAAAGTTGCAAAGAAATCATGCTAATATTCCATGTATAGAATATACTGTATTTATGGAATGGCGTATTGTATTCGATCCAGATTTTAGGATCTGGTTTTATCAACAAGGGCAAGGGTTTCAAGATGAGACGTTTGCTGTGCTAGCTGTGTTGGCTGAATCTGGTCCAAAGCTTGGAAGACCGCGAGTTGATACGCTAGAAAATTCTACTTTCAAGAATATGAAGGAGCTTCGCGTTCAATATCAAGGAGAGCCTTGGCGGATTTTATTTGCCTTTGATCCTAAGCGACAGGCTGTTTTGCTGGTTGGCGGAAATAAGGTTGGGAACAAGCGTTGGTACAAGGAAAATATTCCCATAGCGGACAAGCGATATCAAAAATATTTAGAAATACTTGAGGAGGAGAATCAATGACTAAGTACACAACTTTATCTGAAGAGTTAAGTAATTTATCTGGAGAACGTCAGGAATTAATTAAGGCTAGAGCTTCTCAGATTCGTCTTGAGGAATTGACTCTTAGGCATTTGCGAGAAAAGTTAGGTTTATCACAATCGGAGTTGGCTGAACGGCTTGAGGTGCAGCAGCCAGCAGTTTCTAAAATGGAACGCAGACAAAATTTGGAGTTAAATACATTACGTTCTGTTGTTAATGCTTTGGGCGGCACGATTGAGATTATTGTGAGGGTTCCTAATAAGGAGCCGATATTGCTTAGCGATTATCAAGAATAGTAATTTATAAATCGCAGGTCAATACATTCACAGATTTTTTTCGATAAAATATAAAATTGTAAAGGCAGCTTGAGTGGACGCGGATAGCTATAAATTCTACTTGAGTTCCTTGATTTTTTCTTCTGCTAGTTTAACATTTCTTTTTTCATTAGGATTTCTCTTAAAGTAAAAAAGCGCTCGTTGGAAATTTGAAAGAGCCAATGTCTTTTCTCCCGAACTTTTATACAATTCACCTCTACCAAAGTAAGCATACGCATATTCTTTATTGAGTTCTATTACTTTATCATAGTTTTTTAAAGCATCTTTTTTGTTTTGTTCATTTTGATTGATTTCCCATATTTTTCTGTTGGCTTCACCTTTACGATGAAGGAAAAAAACTATATATTCTCTTTCTAATCTATCATCGTCTAGAACCTTGCTAAAATCACTTATCGCAACTTCATAATCACCTTGATTAAAATATATTTTACCTCTATTTGCGTAGGCTTCAAAATAGTTAGATTGAAACTGAATAGCACAGGTATATTGTTCAATTGCTTTCTGGAAATTTCTACTCTTTTCTTGCTCTTCACCTTGTTGTAGATAAATTTCAGGCTTTATTTTTGAGGAGCAGGTATTATTCGGCGATATAAGCTTACCAAATAATAAAATACCTAGTACTCCAATGACACTAATGATTATTCCTGATTCTATATTCTTCTGATTTTGTTTATAAAACAGAGAATCTTTGAGTTCTTTTTCCTGCATATCTCTACGTTGCTTTTCTTGTTTCTGTATTTCTCGTAAATTTATCGATTGATTAACGACTTCACCTAACTGATAAATATCCTTGGCAATGCTAGTAAATGCTTCGCTCTGATTTTTCCAACTACGATCATTTATAGATTTTCCATCTGGGAGAGATTTTAATTTTTCAAAACTCTTTTTAATCCAAGGAGTAGCATCAATTCTTATAGGAACTACGGGAATTTCTTTTTGACGCTTTACAGATAAGTTGGTATATTTTCTCCAACTACTTATATTAATTGAGTCAACACTAACTAATAAAAAAACTATATCTGCATCATTTATATCTTTGTTAAAATTTGAATTTTTAACATTAGGATGCTCATGAGGTATTATTTTCATGTTTTGGTGGTGTCTTGAAACATGAAGATGATCAAATAACTTATCAAAATGTTTCTTGTCTTTCTGTGAGTAAATACAGATAGCCTTCATATCTCTATATTTTTTGAATGTGTTTATTTGATTAATCCTAAATATTTCTTAGTTTCCTATCTCATTTATAATCTCATCAATTATTGCAGAAAAAATATCATCTTTTTTAATGCTACTAGCGATAGGCTTACGATCTCGGGGCAAAGGATTTAGATCTTTATATACTTCCCTTTCCCAATGACATTTTTTAGTAATAATAGGGATAACTTTTGCTTTGCCTGAATTGTACTTTTCCATTATTTGCTTGACTTCCACATTGCGATGCTCTGAAGAATTAATATAATCAGTACTAACAAGTAATAAAATTACATTTGCTTTGCGTAATTGCTCGTTACGTTCATCGATAGTATTTTTGCCTAGACCAATTCTCCCACTATGCAATATTGTAATAATGCCATCTTCCTCTAAAACAAGAAGCCTTTTTTCAAGTTCTTTTAGTATTTTTTCGTCATGGCGGCAACTAGAGAAGTAAATATACACAGATTTATTTTTAGGTAGATTCATTGACTTTGACTGAGATATTAATTTATCAGACTTTCCATGATCCAAATTGTCACTAGAAATTTTATCGGCGATCACTCGAATTATTTCGTCATTTAATTCTAGGTATATTTTATCGCCTATATGTATGCCTTTCCCATTACCAATGTTGACATTAAATTTAGCAAACTGTGCTTTAACTCTGCGATCACCTGATTCTAAAAATTGCCGTAAAGCTGCCATATCAGCATCCGCACACTGACCATGGGCAATGCGATCAAAAATAGCTGCTAATTCATCATCCATCGAAGTCTACACAAGAGCTAAAGTTTACGGATCGCTTTTTAACTGAATATTGACTATCATTACGTTCCATTCTGAGTGATGTTTACCGTAAAATCGCCGCCAACTTGGACATTTTCCAATCCCTTCTGCACCACACTTTTATGTGAAGTGCGATCGCCACTATAAAAATTATCTCCAATATGTAACCCATTTGCCTCATTGATATTCGTAATAAATTTGCCATGCTGCTCAATTTTATCAGCAATCTTATTAACCTTCTGACTTGTCTCAGACCTCACCCTATCTAAACCCTTGTCAGATAAACCCTTACCACCACAAAGCATCGCGATCGCAAAATCACCCGTATCAAAATCAAAATGCGGCGTTTGCTCCATGTTATAAATCTTGCGAACCATCTCAGGCACAGCCTTAGCCAAATAATTCATCAAATTAGAAACACGCACCTCCTTATCCCCAACTTGATTTCCCGCACCTTGCAACGCCTCTAAAAAGTGCAACGTATAGACACTTAGCGATCGCTCCTGATCAATCCACGATTTTTGATGCCCCTCCGAAGAAGTAAACACCACCCGACCCTTACCCTGCTTCAAACTCTCGATCAGCCCCTTAGAAAAAGCCACGCTATCAAATCCGTCAAACTCATCCATCAATTCATCATCCGCATCTTTAGAAGTCGCCATTCCCGCCGCATGACAACTATCAATCACAACCAACAAACGCTCGGCTCTAATCTCCCGCAACGCCTCCGTAAATACTTCTGCCGACAAAGCCGAAGCAGCCAACTTCGCCGCCTTCACATCATGCTGAAGCAAATAATACCGACCGTCAGTCTTATCTACCCACCCATGCCCCGAATAGTAAACAAACACCGTCGCCTCGCGATCGTTATCTGCTTTTTCCCTCAGCCAACGCAAACCCTGTAAAATTCCATCGCGACTAGCTTCAGCATTATTGAGAACCCGAATATTTTCTTGAGGATAAGCGCATAAATTGCGATCGGTTAGCGCTGCATAAATCGCCTGTGTATCCTTCACCGTTACAGGCAAAGACAACTTTGGATATTGCGAATCACCCACACCAATCAACAAAGCATAGCCATGACTAAACAAAGCGCTCATTTTGCTTTAATCCCTCAACATAGTTTTCATTGTAAACTAAAACTACGTAAAATAGTACGTATACTATAACTAAACTCTTTAACAATTAACACTATTTCCCCTCGATCTTAAACACAACTGCTCAAACACTGGATCTAGAAGCAATGAATTCCATTTACTCCGATGAATTAGTGACAGCCACAGAATTGAATCGTCAACCAGGCAGGATTTTAGACAAAGCATTAGAACATCCAATCACGATTACCCGCAATGACCAATCTTTTGCACTACTACGGCGCGAAGACGTAGCTTTATTTGTGAAAACTGCCCAACATAGCAGAGAAATTGTCGAACTTCTCAATACAGCCTTCCGTTTGTTATTAAAGCAAACAATTGGTAATGAACATCCCTACGGTTGGCTTGCAGTATTTGATACAGACGAACTGAATGAATTTATCAACGAGGTGATGTCAGCCTATCGTGTAAGCGATCGCCAAGAACAAGCTTGGAATGAGCTAGAAGCAATTATCCATGAATGGTATGAAAGCGCCTTAGCAATATCCAATCCAGAATTAGAAGCTGCTTTTAGTCAAACCCAAAAATCTTGATATGTCAGAAAACGCGATCGCAGAGATGATTGAAAATATCGAGCCACCAGAGGTAAAACTGACGGCTCCTGAATTAGCTGAGATAACCGAAACCTCTGATATACCGAAGACTATTTGGCTAGTAGTCGCTAAAAATCGTCGGGTCAATCGAGACTGGGAAGCATTGATCCAGCGAAATCCTGAAAATGCCAGACGGTGTTACAAGGATTTATGCATAGCACCGATGACTAGACAACCAAGACGAGTTTTTCCATTAAAGGGAAAGAAGTATCAGGGAGTATGGGAATATGAAGTGACTGGAGGAGATAGAGTATTTTACATTCCTGATGAAACTCAGTTGAAAGTAGTTGTTTTCTATGCAGGAAAACATATTCAACCTGCTCCAACACCGTAAATTCTGAACTACTTAACGGGACGATTTTTTAGGAGAAGGCTTAGCAACTTTACTAGGCTGCTTAGGCTTACGTGGCGAACTTTTCTTAGCCGAAGCAACAGGTTTACCCGAATCAGGCTTCGCCGCCTGATCGAGATCACCAAACTTTTTCGACCACCACTTCTCCTGAGAAGTCCAGAAAAAGACCACATCCGCATGATCCTTCCGTTCCTTTGCCTTAACATCTGAACATTTCAACATCACCTTATCCACACCATCCTTAGCATAAGGAATCTTAGCCAGAGGTTTACTACAAACAGGACAAGCAAAAGTCGTCAACTCCAACGTCACTGCATTCTCACTTTTTGCTTGAGGAATCTCCCACTGATTACGGCGATCGCTCCAGAACATCACTAGATTCTCACAGCCATACTCACACTTGAGAAAATGCCCACCACTTACCTTCTTGGAAGGAATCTTACTGAGAGGATGGTTACAGGCAGGACAATCCACATCCGAAAGCTCATTTTTTCGATTACTTGGCTGCAAATCACCACTGAGATTACTGTAAGCTCGCGCCAGCATCGGCTGAAAATAAGACTGATGCCAACCAATCAAATAGCTTTGCCATTCCAATTTACCCACCGAGATTTCATCCAAAGTCGTTTCCATCCCTGCGGTAAAATCGGCTCTGAGCAGATCGGGGAAAGTCTGATGCAATACATCATCGGTAGACATCCCCAAAGCCGAAGGCTCCAACACTTTCCCCTTTAGTAATACATAAGTTCTATCCTTAAGAGTTTTGACGATCGCCGCGAAAGTACTCGGTCTACCCACACCCTGACGTTCAAGGGTTTGCACCAGCTTTGCTTCACTGTATCTAGCAGGAGGTTGAGTTTGTTTCTGAGTAAAACCTGCATTCTTGAGATTTAGTACCTGACCATTCGCTAAAGCAGGAATATGTTTATCCTTACTGAGGTCATTCCAATAGCG
>JAJAZG010000342.1 GCA_026785865.1 Pseudanabaena sp. CAN_BIN31 | reverse complement strand
TACGCCAGTACCAGCAACTGTTGCAACTAGCCAAAGTGGAATGCGTCCATTTTGAAGCATGAATTAAACCTCCAGATAAAAATAATTTTTATGAAACAAATAGCTATGGCAGCTTGTAGAGACAACTTGAACAGGCAAGGGGCTTAAGCCCCTTGTTAAGGCTATTAAAAATTGCCATTGCGAGTAACTTATTTTTATAAGCTGTCTAACTTTATAGAAGCTTAGATCGGAGTCAGGAATTTGAAATTCTCTTACTCTCTCTCCACATCAATTAGTTAAAGAAATAGCTAGAAAACAACAGAACAGTTACGAAAATGAGCAGTAGTCCCAAGAAAAGAGAAGTACGATTCAACTCTACAGGTTGACTGTTAGGATTTTTAGGAGCCATAAAATTAAGTGTTTTTATTTTAGGTTTGTCTTGTGCTTGCGTCTGGAATATGTAATTATTAGCGGCTAATGAACTGCATCGCGGCGATCGCCCCGATAAAAAATACGGTTGGAACGCCTAGCCCGTGAACTGCTAGCCAACGGAAAGTAAAGACGGGATATTGAATGGGTTGGTTAGGATTTGACATGATAGTTGATTGCTAAATGGTTTATTTTTGAGTCGTTAATTTAAAGCTTGAGTTTATAGCCGAAAATTTAACGAAGTGCTATTTACCCGATTGAATATCTTTGGCGGGATTGTAGCGATCGGTCACAAGGGGAGCAGTCTGACGATCTTGAGAATAGTACTCATTGGGGCGTGGTGTGCCAAATACGTCATAAGCCAAGCCTGTGCTTACAAATAGCCAACCTGCCAAAAACAGCGCAGGAATTGTAAGGCTATGAATTAGCCAATAACGAACGCTGGTAATAATATCGGTAAACGGACGCTCTCCAGTAGTACCTGCCATAACAGTCCTCTAAAATGTGTAATAGTTTAAAATCTTTATCTTAAATGATAATTTACTATTGTACCAACTGGCGATCGCACGGGTGAAATAATGTCGATCTTATAAGTTAGCTAAACAAATAAGTAAGCATAATCAATCAGTTAAACAGCTAAAGCCGATAAAATTCGCTAAAACAAACTTTTTCTATGCCAGCAAAAGATATTTTTCATGATACGGTCAGAATAGGATTAGAAAAAGAAGGTTGGATCATTACAAATGATTCTCTATATTTAGATTTTGGCGGGGTTGAAGTTTATATTGACTTAGCGGCTGAAAAAATAATTGCAGCTGAGAGAGAAGGGACAAAAATTGCAGTTGAAGTCAAAAGCTTTATTGGTAGTTCGGCAATTTCTGAATTCCATAAAGCATTAGGTCAATTTATTAACTACAAAATTGCATTAAGTCAAAAGCAGCCAGAGCGTACAATGTATTTGGCTGTGCCGATCGCAACTTACGAAACATTTTTTAAACTAGAATTAATTCAGCTTGTTATTAAAACTCAAGGCATCAGGTTAATTGTTTATAACCCAAGCAAGCAGGAGATAGAACAATGGATAAGTTAAGTAAATATAGAGAAATTATTAAAAAGATTTTTAAAGAATATGCTCATGATGACTACAAAAGAAATGATGTAGATCGCGAGTTAATCTTTGACACAGAGCATGATCATTATCAAATTGTGAATGTCGGTTGGGAAAACGAACATCGTGTTTATGGTTGTATTCTTCACTTTGATATTAAGCAAGATAAAATCTGGCTGCAATACAACGGTACAGAAATTGATTTTGCTGAAGAATTAGTTAAAGCAGGAGTACCAAATCAAGATATTGTGATCGGCTTTCATTCTTCATTTATGCGTCAGTTTACGGAATATGCCATAAGTTAGCTCGGTATGAAAATTCGCAAAATTAATAATAACGATCGCCTTGAAATTCTGAAGGGGGATTTGTATGCATATTCGCGTTGGACTAATCAAGACTTGCCCCGATCGCATTTGACCGCGATTAATCCTGAAGAGGTGTTAGTGGCGGAAATTGATGGCAAGATTGCGGCGGCGCTGCAATGTTTTAGCTTCCAGCAGTTGGTGCGCGGCAGTCTCAAGGCGATGGGGGGCATCGGCGGCGTATGGACATATCCTGAATATCGCAATCAGGGCTGTGTGAAGGCGCTAATGAAAAGTGCATTTTTAGAGATGCGGATGCAAGGGATTTGCGTGAGTATGCTTACGCCGTTCAAAGAAAGTTTTTATGAAGGGTTGGGCTATGCGATCGCCAATTCCACCAATGAAATAAATATTCCTGTCTCGTCTTTATCAAAATATTTAAAAATACCAAATCAAGCTAACTTGACCTGCGATCGCCTTGCAGCAACAGAAGCAAAAGATATTTTGGCAAATTTTTTATATGAGAGTTTGCGATCTAAAACACTCTTACCGCATAGTCACGGTCTAGCAATTACTAATTTTAATTACGATCAATGGTGGCATTTGCACCGCCAAAAACTTTGTGTAGTGGTGAAGCGCGATCTTCAACCTGTCGCGATCGCCATCTATGCGATCGATAGCAGTGGTAATTTGCCGATGCGCGATCGCCAGATTGAAATTTCATCAATATTTTGGACAGATATTGAGTCACGCGATCGCCTATTTCATTTTTTCGCCAGTCATCGCGATCAAATTCATAGCCTGAAAATGCCAGTCCCACTCGATACAAATGTGCATACATGGCTTAGCGATGCAGGACGTTTAGAATCGTCCATGACCGATCCTTGGATGGTGAGGGCGATCGATGTTGTTGGGGCTTTGCATGGCTTAGCGATCGCTTGTGAGCCATTTACCTTTGCCCTTAGCGATCCCCATTGCCATTGGAATGATGGCATTTTTAGCATGAATGGCGATCGCGGCAACCTCACGGTCAAGCGTTACAACGGCAATTTTCAAGAGCAGGCGATCAACTTCCGCGCCACGATCGCAGGGATTTCGGCCTTGATTTATGGCACTCAGGCGATCGCGGAACTGGTGCATAAACAATGGATTACCGACATTAATTCAGAAACCTGTGGGCGCTTAGAAAAATGCTTTACACCATGCGTGATTTATAATCCTTTTAAGTTCTAACCCATACTTACTCCCTTCCCAGTGAAAGATTAGACATTGCGGCGCGGAGCGCCGCAATGTCTAATTCTTGGGTTTTATTTACGGCTGCATACTTAAGGTAATTTTAAAAGCATGAAAGAAAAACTCACTCGCAGCCAAGAACGAGTGCTACATCTCCTCCAACATCACGATCGCGCCGTATCAGCGCAAGATATCCATTCGGAGTTACGCAATAGTGAAAAAAGTATGGGGCTAGCCACGGTTTACCGATCGCTAGATCTACTAAAATTGCAAGGCTTAATCAAAGCGCTGACCTTACCCAACGGCGAAACTGTTTATAGCGTCATGCCCACCGATAAACATCATCTTAATTGTCTCAACTGCGGCAAATCTTTACCGATTGATAGCTGTCCTATTCACGATTTGGGCAGTCAACTCGCCAAAAAGCATAGTTTCCAGATTTACTATCACACGCTCGAATTTTTTGGATTATGTAGCCAATGTCAAGAGAAGTCATAACCATGTCTACTGTGCTTGTCGTCAAAATGCTCTCGAAGTTATATTTGGTCGGGGTCGATTCCTTGCGATCGCAATATTGCTTCAAGCTTCGCCGCCCTTTGTAATGCTTGCTCTTTAGCTAAAGACTCTTGCTCCTCTGGTAAGGGTATGAGCTGACCGTCAGCCGTAAACCAGCGCAATTGCTGCTCATGCACACCCAGATATAATTCCAGTTGATCGCTCCATAACAAACCTGCATCGGTGGGCGGGATTGCTTGATATTTGTTGTCAACCAGATCAAATCCAGCAAACTCTAG
>JAJAZG010000341.1 GCA_026785865.1 Pseudanabaena sp. CAN_BIN31 | reverse complement strand
AGCTTGGTGTGATGAGGCACTGGCAGCGATCGCGCAAGCTGTAAAACAATAGTAATGGAGAGGAAAAAAAGGGCGATCGCTTGATCATTATGAATATGTACAACGCCAAGGGTGGCTTAGAAGCAAAACCAACTTTTGTAGGGGAGATTTAGGGGGGGGATTGAAAACTTCTTAAAAACGTGCTAGACAAGGGAGAGTTTACAAGATTGCAAGCAATGAAGAACTTAAAGCATTCGATAAAACTATTTATTTGGGCGATCGCTCTGGCTTTAGGGAGTTGCAGCGCTCCAGAATCAAATATCAACAATCGCGCGACCGTAAAAGCCCCGCCAACTGAGCCGACATCAACCAAGCCGACATCAATTGAGCAAGTCACCAAAAACATTAAACCGACAGGCTTCAAACAGGCGATCGTCTTGCAGGGACTAGAAAACCCTTGGGGCATGGCATGGCTGCCTGATGGGGCGATCCTCATCACCGAGCGCAGTGGTAGAATTCAAATACTACGAAACGGAATCTTAGAACGAGTTGAGATCGGCATAATTCCAGAACTATTCGTTTCTGGACAAGCGGGTTTGATGGATATCTCCTTACATCCGCGTTATTCAGAAAATAATTTTGTTTATATAACTTATTCCAAAGGCGGTTTCCAATCCAATCGTACTAGCATTTTGAGAGCGAAGTTTGACGGAAAAAGTTTTTCCAACTCGCAAGTAATTTTTGAAGTAACGCCATCTAAATCTGGCAACCAACACTTCGGTTCGCGAATTGTATGGCTTCCCGATGAGACGATGCTCGTAGCGATCGGCGATGGCGGAAACCCACCTTTAGAAATTGATGGAGAACTCAGCCGCTTTCAAGCCCAAAAGTTGGGTAGTCAACTGGGTAAGGTTTTGCGCCTCAATGACGACGGTTCGATTCCCAAAGATAACCCGTTTACAAAAACTGCCAACGCAAATCTTGCAATCTGGAGTTACGGACATCGCAACATTCAAGGTCTATTTGCCGATCGCTTATCTAAGCAGATATGGGCGACCGAACACGGTTCAAAAGGAGGCGACGAGCTAAACCTAGTCGGGGCTGGTAAAAATTATGGCTGGCCGATCGTAACCTTTAGCCAAGAGTATACTGGTGGAGAAATTTCTAACGAAACATCACGCCCTGACATGATCGATCCAAAGCTAGTTTGGACTTCCACGATCGCCCCTTCTGGCTTGATGCTATATCGCGGCGAGATCTTTCCCGACTGGCAAGGGAATCTCTTTGTTGGTGGGTTGGTGAGCAAAGAAGTCATCCGCATCAAAATAGAAAATAATAAAGCAGTAATTCAAGAGACAATTCCTATCGGTCAAAGGGTGCGCGACGTGAGGGAAGGGAAGGATGGCTTTATTTACATTCTTACCGACGAGCAATCGGGTCAGTTAATTCGACTCGAGCCGAAGTTCTAGCGCTCAATTTTCCTGTAACCGTTCCATAAGATCGGATCGAGGGGTAGGTCGCCTAGAAATAGAGTTCATAATAAGCCTAGGATTTATATATTGATGCTTTTAGCGATCGCCCCTTACAAACTTAAAAAGATGATTGTTGATGCGATCGCAATCCTTGCAGCTTATAGATTATCGGTATTTTTTAGAGCGATCGTAAAAACTTAAGGAGATTATTAAATGAAGGGCAGCGATCAGAACATAGATCTAGATTTAGCCTAGCCGCTAATTCGACATTCATGTTAGTACTGTAGCGAGGCTTTCTATTTTCTCCAATAGATAATTTTATAAGTTCTTCTTTTGGACTCTTAATTTGGTGAGGGTTGACTTGCGCTTTTCCTTTCCCGCGACCAACAAGTTTGATAGTCTCTGGGTCAGCCCAGAACCAAGCTTCTAATTCTTCAATGGGAATACAAATATATCTATTAATGCTTTTTATTTCGGAGGCTGCTACTTCGAGAATAGTTCTTAGCTTCCCTTCATCATTAAGTGAGCCATTCTGGGGATTGCGATCTAAATCATGAACGATGATAAATGCGTTACAGCCTTGATTGGACATAGCATTAAGCTTAGCTGTCAACTTTTTACGCAACGTGCCGCAACTTTTAGAAGCCCACTTTTTTGTCTTAATGCTACGATTGCCAAGTGCGCGATATACGATTTCCCGAATTGCATCACAATCCGTATCATCTTCTGCAATCAGGGCAATCAAACGATTACTCATCATCAAGAATACCGCTATAAATCCACTCGCCTAAGTCTCCTTCCTCAGAAAGATAAGCGATGACATTGTGGATATCATCTTCGCCTAATTTTCTAACAAATGTCCGACCATCCTTACGGTAAACCAGATTAATTTTTTCTGGACTAGCCCATGAGACTACTTGTGGAGAATGAGTTGAGAGAATTAAGTTCTCACCATAAGTATAAGTCTCGATCTCATTAAGTAACTTTGATAGCATAGCAGGATGAATTTGTGTTTCAGGCTCTTCAATTATTATTGTTGAGCTAGGGGAAGAGACAAGTAATTCCATAAGTATCGATAAAACTCGCAGAGTTCCATCAGAGAGTAACCCAATATTGACTCCATCAAGCAATACTGAGGCAATATATTCATTGTTTTCATTCTCAGATGTTTCTCTAGTATCTATACTTAAAACAAACTTTTGTATAGTTATCTTTCTGCCCAGTCCAATTCTCTGACAAATGGCTTCAAGTTCATTAATTTCTTGCTTGCCCATACGGCGAAATATTTTTTGAGCCAGACTATCTACTAGATCAAACGAACTAGAGGCTATAACTTTACGTGATACCCTTAGTTGTGAAAGTCGTCTTCTAGAGGTTTTACGAACGGATGTCTTTCCCATTATATGAACTTTATTTAAGGCAGAATAAAGCCACTGCATTTCATCTGGGATCTCGAACCGTGAAGTTTTTAAGCTGGTAGATCTTCGGATTGCGTTCATACTTCCAACAACATTAGTTATGCTGCCATCCATATTATGGAAAGTTGTCATTCCATATTCGGTTGTCCACACCATCTCTTCTGCTCCATCAGCATACTGGCAGCAATCATTCCAAGAAAATTGACTTTCATCTGATTTATCATCTGGAGAATCCTCAAAGTTTAGCTCTTCAACTGAACTACTTAGAGTTATCAGTTCATAATTATACTTAAGCAGACGAGCAGTCGGAGTCAAAACTTCGATTTCTAATATTTTGGGAATACTGTCATCATCATTTTGCCTAACTCGATTAATCTTCCCAATTGCACACAAAGAAATCGCTTCAAACCCCTCAATAACAGAAGATTTGCCAGCACCATTTCGACCAACTAATACAGCAACACCATTGTGTAAAGACACAGTAA
Source organism: Pseudanabaena sp. CAN_BIN31 (assembly GCA_026785865.1). GTDB lineage: Bacteria > Cyanobacteriota > Cyanobacteriia > Pseudanabaenales > Pseudanabaenaceae > Pseudanabaena. Next base: position 798 of record JAJAZG010000341.1, on the reverse strand, counting down.
CCCGACCACCCAAAACAGACCAACCGTCAAGGGTAAAAGATAACAGGCGAGGCTGATTTGTGTTGGAATCTTGGTTGGACAAAACAGAATTTACTTCCTAATACTAACCATCTTGGTTAGATTTTAACCGAATATGTCTATGCTTGCTCAGGTAACTTAGCCCATAATCAACCCATCTTGCACAAAAATATTACGATTGCGATATCTTGGGAATTTAGTACGCTAGACAAATTCATCACCTCCCGCAAAGTTTGCGAATTTAAAGCCCATGTTGGTTCATCGGCTAGAAGTAATGCAGGTTGATTGCCAGAGCATTGACTAGGACGATTGGATAGGCGATCGCCTCTTAAAACATATCAAATCATTTGAGAATATTTGTCGTTGGGTGAGATAGCGATCGCGCCTTACAAACTTGAGAAGATGACTGTGCGATCGCCAAAAGCTAGGTATTCTCTCGCAATACATAGCCCACGCCTCTAACTGTATGTAATATTCGTTTAGAATTACTGATTTCTAATTTGATGCGTAGCGCCCGAATGTAAACTTCGATAATATTGGATTCACCCATAAAGTCATATCCCCATACAGATTCTAAAATTTGATCGCGTGTTAATACCTGTTGTGGATGGCGCATCATGAATTCCAGCAGATCGAATTCTTTGGCAGTGAGTTCAATCTTTTGACCTGCGCGGTAAACTTCTCGTGATGCATGACTTAAGGTGAGATCTTCAAATTGAATGAGATCGGCAATTTCAGGATACATCCGTCGCATTCTTGCCTTAATTCTGGCAAGTAATT
>JAJAZG010000340.1 GCA_026785865.1 Pseudanabaena sp. CAN_BIN31 | reverse complement strand
AAGTAAACCAATCTTTGCGTTTAACTAGTTGAGCCTGATCTCGATCTCGGTTTTCCCATTGCGCGTTAATTTCTAACTCTTGTAAAACAGCGATATTCTGAATTTTGACTTTTCCTTGCATAGCGATCGCGATCGCTTCAATTACTAACTTAGCGCGATCGCCGATCATGCTTGCTCCGAGAATTTGCCCATGCCGATCGCAAATAATCTTGCATAAGCTATTCTCAGCATAGCTATCGAAAATATATAAACTTTGCGCATACTTCTGTTTTGCAAAAAATTCAGTCATGCCGATCTGGGCAAGTGGCGGCGATGTTGGTGCGAATGTGAGTGATAGCGTTGTGGTTATGGATGGCGATCGCCAAAAGTTAGTTTGCAAGGTTTGTCGGACAATTTTGGCAATATCTTGATCGTTACGACATTCATAAATATGATGATTGATAGGAAAGCTAAACTCACTAGGGGCTAATGGAATTAGCAGGCGATCGCATTCAATTGTCTGCTTATCTATCCAAATTTTCGACCGATTACGCTCAATTTTACTTACCGCCGTCACCTGAGTTCTCGTATAAATCTCGATTCCTTCGGCTTCTAGTTGTGCTTGTAAAGTACGGGCGATCGCCACATCAACATTGGGCAAAATATGATGATGATCGGTAATTAAGCGCGTATGTACACCGAGAAAATTTAGGGTTTGCGCGATCGCACAAGCATGGGAATCGTCGCCTAAAACGGCAATTGAGTTAGGTAAATTTTCTAAATGCAGTAGCTGATTTGCGGTTAAATAATTGTGTTCAGCAAGTCCGAAGATTTTTCGGAGGGCGGAGGGGCGATCGTGCGCGATCGCATAAGCGCGTGAAATTAACCTACGCTTAGAAAAATCTCTAGAGGCTTGTGACGTTTCGCTGACTTCTAGAATATGAGAATTTTGCAATTTGCCTTGAAATTTACATTCGCCAACAATCACATCGATCCCGATTTTCTGGATTATTTCTAGAATTTCTGCTTCACGAGAATTATTTAGAATCGGAAAAATTTGCTTAGCAAAAGATTTTAATCTCTCAGATTTTGGGCGATCGGCGATCTTATTTTTTAATGACTGTAAAATATGATGGATCTGGGCTATGTTCACATAAGGATTATTTCCTTGATCCAATACCCAAGCCACTCTGGCTCCCCGTTGAGCGGCAAGGCTAACTAATTTACGAGCATAAGCGCTCATCCCAATGACAACGAGGTCATAATCGACCGACATTTTAGACAAAATCTTCATAAATCAACGACTAAACCAATGCTATTACAAAACAGCATTGATCTTGCTATTGATCGCTTTCCGATCAGGTGTTTCCAGCAAAGTGGATGAAGGTAGTTGCTTTACCGTGTGCTTGCCATTTTAGATTAGCGATGTCTAACTAAAAAAGATGGCAAATCAACTTTTGAGCTTGGGCGATGCGATCGGACTGGCACATTTTCTGGTCTCGCTTCTGGGAGAGTTTCCAGCGATCGCGCCGATCTATATTCATGCTCATAAGTAGATTCGTTAGACTGCTGAATCGATGGAGTTAAGTGTTTAACTGGCTTCTCTTCTAGCAACCGATCTAAAGCGCCGCTAAGTTGTAGCGCATGATGTTGATGACGTACCGATTGTTCTTTCCAATGCTGAACTGCCGCTTCATATTCAGAAGCCTTGGCAGCCTGTTGAAAAACATGATTTTGTAATTCTTCAATTTGCTGCTCTAATTCTTGCACTCGCGTCAGATCGCTAACATATTCATTCTCAAACCCGCGCAGAGATTGATGCATTTGCGCTTGATTAGAAAGATGTTGAATTAGTTCTTCTTCAAATTGATCTCGTTGAGTTCGCACTTCTGACAACTTAGCTTGAGCAATTTCAATAGTTTTAGCAGATTCTTTGAGGAGTCTCTGAGCCGATTCAAGTTCTTTAGTTAGGCTTTGTTGCGAAATATCTAGCGCCGTATTTTGGCATTGCAGTTGTTCGATTTGGACGTTGAGTTCTGTAGCTTGGCGATTGCGATCAGTAGTAGCACTAATAATCTCTTTTTCTAGCTGATCGACATATTCACATTCAAACTCATGTTGCGATCGCAGAGATTCTAATTCTTTTTGCAAGCGATCGCGATCAGCAAGCAACTCAGTGTTTTTATCGCCACTAATTTTATCAATAGTTTCGGGGTTATCAATAGAATTATCACCTAACGACCAATCATCTAAAAACATATCTGCATCATCTCGCAGCATATTCGTGATTTCGGCGATCGCTTTTTCTTCCAGTATGTCGCCACCAAAGAGCGCATCAAGGTCATCGCCATCATTAACAGGTGAGGCTTTAACCGAAACTTCTCGTAGTGCTGCTTTGCGTTTTAGTTCACTCACGGATAACCTCGCCCACAATACTGAGAAATTTTTACAAGACAAACATTAACAGACTTTGCCTTGTTTGCAATTGTTTTCTGACAAGATTAGGAGCAAGTTTTTGCAAGCTTTGCAAATTAGGGGTTTTAAAGCATTAATTTGAGGCGATCGACAGGTTTACAGCCTATTGATCGTTTGAGTAATACAAATAATTTTTTGAAAGTGACGCTTCGCGTCACTTTCAAAAAATTATTTGGGTTTTATAACAGCGCAAGGCGCTGTGTATTTAGGGATTCGTTGGAGCGCAAAACACTATGTATTAGAGCGCAAAGCACTATGATAGTTAAAAATAGGTTTTGATTAAGAAATGTAATGGCGCAAACACTCGATGCAGATGTAATTGTAATTGGCTCAGGGCTTGGCGGCTTGGTCACGGCGACGCAATTAGCGGCTAAGGGCGCGAGCGTAATTGTCTTAGAGCGTTATTTGATTGCGGGGGGCAGTGGCGGCTATTTTGAGCGTGATGGCTATCGCTTTGATGTGGGCGCTTCGATGATTTTTGGCTTTGGCGATCGCGGTACGACTAACCTGCTCACACGTGCATTAGCGGCGGTGAATATGACCATGGAGACGATCGCCGATCCTGTGCAGATTCATTACCATTTGCCAAATAATCTCGAAATCGAGGTGCATCGCGACTATGAAAAATTTTTAAAAGAATTAGGCGATCGCTTTCCCCATGAGCGCGAGGGGATTCGTAAGTTTTACGATGAATGTTGGCATATTTTTAATTGCTTAAATGCGATCGAGTTGCTGTCATTGGAAGAATGGCGCTACTTGATGCGAGTATTTTTTCAAAATCCTTTGGCTTGTTTGGGTTTAGCCGCCTATTTACCTCAAAATGCGGGAGATATTGCTAAGAAATATATTCGCGATCCTGAGTTATTGCAATTCATCGATATGGAATGTTATTGCTGGTCGGTGGTTCCTGCCGAACGCACACCAGCGATTAATGCAGGGATGGTATTTAGCGATCGCCACTATGGCGGGATTAACTATCCCAAAGGCGGCGTGGGTAAGATTGCGGAAAAACTTGCCGAAGGTTTGGAAAATGCAGGTAGCAAAATTCGTTATGGCGCTAGAGTTACCCAGATTATTCCTAAAGCCAAATCTGGTAAAGGCGCGATCGGGGTGAAACTTGCCAATGGCGAAATTCTCTACGCGAAGAAAGTTGTTTCCAATGCCACGCGCTGGGATACCTTTGGGAATTTGCTCAAGGATGAAGCTTTGCCTAGTGGCGAAAAGGGCTGGCAAGAGCGCTATCAAAAATCGCCTAGCTTTCTAAGCTTACATCTTGGTGTCAAAGCGGAGGCGATTCCCGATGATGCAGCATGTCATCACATTTTGCTGGAAGATTGGGAAGATATGCAAAAGGAACAAGGCACAATTTTTGTGTCGATTCCCACGTTGCTTGATCGCGATCTCGCTCCGAATGATCATCATATTGTGCATACCTTCACGCCTAGCTGGATCAGTGAATGGGAAGGATTGTCTCCCTCCGAATATGAAGAGAAGAAAAATAAAGCTGCAAAAAAATTATGCGATCGCCTGTTAGCGATTTTCCCAAAACTAGAAGATTGTCTCGACTATCAAGAAATCGGTACACCACGCAGTCATCGCCGCTTTCTCGGTCGGATGGATGGAACCTACGGCCCCATTCCATCGGGTAAACCTTGGGGGCTTTTGGGAATGCCTTTTAATCGCACATCGATTCCCGATCTCTACTGTGTTGGTGATAGTACTTTTCCTGGTCAGGGTTTAAATGCTGTTGCCTTTTCGGGCTTTGCTTGCGGTCATTTAGTTGCTTCTAGTTTAGGACTCATATAATTAAATATAAAACCCAAAAAACTGTGGCCCCCCCGGCGCCCGGGCCCCAGTTTTT
>JAJAZG010000339.1 GCA_026785865.1 Pseudanabaena sp. CAN_BIN31 | reverse complement strand
TTTTCCCCAAAACCACCCCCCCACCCCAAACCAAAAAACAAAACGGGGGGGCCCCCGGCGGGGGGGCCCCCACAGCTTTTTGGGCTGCTTATTGGCTTTTTCCATAACGAATAAAATAGATTAATCGCTTAGGGAAGTTGATCAATCCTTGCCAAAAGCCAATCATTAAATCTTCAATTTTAAGCACGATCGTATCAATCCATAAAACCACTGTCATCACAGGATTATAGACATAGCCCAAAATCGTTGCATTTACTTCGATCCATGCTCTTAAAGGGCGATCGCTTTTTATCTCAGAAATTTTCTGTTGGATTCCCAAAAGCTCCTCTATAAAGACCAAACTTCCATCTAGCCGATCTTGAGAGATTTGTGTAGTCGTAGTTTCAAAGTTTTGTAACTCACCTGATGAATGGATTATATTCCTATCTGGTGATTTGCTAAAAGCGATCGACTCATGTTCTGCTGAAAGCGGCCAAGGTCCATTGTCATTACTAAATATATCCGCCATGGTTAGCGGAAATTTTTCGCTAACCGTGATATCTGAGGTTTCATCTAGAGTTGGTTGCGATCGCTGTTTACCAAAAAAATAAGCGATCGCTGCTTCAATTAAACTTCGTAGCTGCTCTAGCTTTGTGTCTTTATCTAGAGATACATTTTCGGTTAATCTATTGCTTCCTTTTAAAGAACTTTGAGAACCTTGACCTTGTTCAACCTGTTGTTGCCAGATTTCTGCAAAAATGCGATTGGCGATTAGTTTTGAATCTAATTGAGAACTGTCTGATGTTGCGAGATTATCTGGTTGTCGTTTAATGATCGCCGCAATATTGCGATCCAGCCTGATTTTAGTGCGATCAATCCAATTTAAAAATTTGGCTAATGGACGCAAAAGTAATGGAAGTTCTAGCTTTGGGAAGTCATTCTTATTCTCAGATTCTGCTAAAAGCCCCACCGAATCTGGCTGCGATCGCAATTTCTCTTTAGCCTCAACCTTACTGCGATCGAGTGCTGGGAAATTCCGCTTTACTGTCGATGCAATCAGATATACAGGATATAAGACTGCTTTAGCGGCTTGATAAGCTAGCAAACGTGGCAGTTCTTGCAGAGACAGTCCCGTAAGCTGTTGAATCTTTTGATCGAGCGATCGCCTCGCACTACGTCCTAGTTGAACAGGTAATGAGCGATCAATCCAATTAAAAAGTCGGCTTTGAAATCTTGGCATAAAGTAGCGCGTCAATCCGCATCCAGTTTCTCAATGTATGTACCTAACTCTTTAAAAGTGCCAGCATAGGTAATTGTGGGAGCGTTATAACCTTTAAGATCTACCGAATATTGCTTGAGTGGAAGCAAGACCGCCGCATAGGGCGTATTGCCGTAGGTCGCAGAACCGATCGCCACATCTAATCCCAACTGCTTCGTCGATGACTCCAATCGAAAAGCAGCATTAACAGTATCACCGAGAGCGGTGTAATCAGGATGCTCGCTAGTTCCCATTTGACCAACCATCGCATACCCCGTATTCACACCTGCACCCACCCGCAATTGAAACGGAAAATTAAACTGTTGATTAAGCTGGTTACTCATTTCATAGAGTTCATGCAGGGCGCGATAAACTTTGAGCATATCTTGAGTCGCGACCGTATCTGAGCCTTTTGCCATCTCATGAATCCAGACAGTCATCACTGCATCGCCAATATATTTATCTACCCAACTGCCGTGGCGATCGATGATTTCGCCAGCGAGACGAAACCATGTCCCGATCGCCTCTGAGAGAATATGCTCGTCCATTTGTTGAGTCAGTTTTGTGAAGTCACGAATATCAACTACTAAAACTGTAATTAATTGCCGCTTATGCAGCATCGCTGTTGCCGCCGCATCAGTATTTTCTTCATTCCGAGAAGTAATATTGTCGGGAGATGTGATAATTTCAGGACAATAAAATTCTAGGTTGGTTTCGCCAAGGGTGATGCGATCGCCATTTTTTAAACTCACAGGAATAGTCACTCGCCGTCCATTCACAAATGAACCATTACGACTACCAAGATCGATCAGAAAATAACTACTTTCGCCAACAGTTTGGAACATCGCATGGTTTCGCGATGCACATTTATCAGAGAGGGGGATATCATTTTCTGAGCCACGCCCTAATGTCCAAGAATACGCATCGACAAGAGCAATATGCATCGCACCTTTAGATCCATGAAGTACGATGTGCGTTTTATCATCTAAGTCTGTGGGAAGCTGACTCACAAAGTTATTAACCCCAAATATGAATTTAACAAGTGGATTTACAAATGGATTTACAAATATTCTGCGTCTGGTTGAGTCTCTGACTTTGCTAATATACCGTTTTTTGATGGTTGCGAGAACAGCCAAAAGCTAGAGCATTGATTCTGCGGGATGATGCAAAATTAACAGTAGTATCATAGATTATTGATATAAGCCTAATTTTTCAAGCTGTCAGCTTTGGTCAAACTTAACTTCGATGCAAACCACTCTCTCCCAAAAACAAGAAAATAATAAGCTCAACAGCCCGTGGAAAAAGCCTTGGCTAGTTGCAGTTGTACTCGTTGTGTTGCTAGGCGGTGGCTTTGTCGCTTTTCGTGTCTTGACTAGCAGCAATCAAAGCTCAACAGCCAATGATAAAACCGAGCTAGTTGAGTCAAAATCTTTAGCAATCAAAATCAAATCTAGCGGCTCAGTCGTGCCAGTTGAAACTGTTAACCTCAGCCCTAAACAGGCTGGGAGACTAGTTGAGCTATTGGTGGAGCAAGGAGCGCGAGTGACTCGGGGTCAAGTTATTGCCAGAATGGATAATTCTAATTTGCTCCCCCAACTTTATCAAGCTCAAGCTAGCGCGGCGGCTAGTGAAGCAAATTTAGCTAAGTTACGCAATGGTAGCCGTCCTGAAGATGTGGCGGCGGCGCTGGCTAGGGTAGAGTCGGCGCGGGGGCGTTTAGAGGCAGTGCGATCGCGTTTAGCATTAACTAGCTCAAAAACCTCGCGCTTTCAAGGCTTACAAACTGAAGGCGCAATTTCTAGCGATCGCTTTGATGAAGTCCTAACCGACAATCGCAGCGCTCAAGCTGACTTGCTCACAGCTCAAGCGAATCTGGCGGAAACAAATCGTCAAGTCGAGCTGTTGCAAAATGGTAGTCGCGTTGAAGATATTGCCGCCGCCGAAGCGCAACTCGCTCAAGCGATCGCAGGGATCAGAACAATCGAAGTCCAGATCGAAGACACCGTTGTTCGCGCTCCTTTTGCGGGACTTATTACTCAAAAATATGCCAATGCAGGAGCGTTTGTAACTCCCACCACGACAGCTTCAGCAAGTAACTCATCGACTTCGACTTCGATTGTGGCGATCGCTAATGGCTTAGAAATTATTGCTAAAGTCCCTGAAGTGGATATCTCGCAAATTAAAATTGGTCAAGAGGTGGAAATTATTGCTGATGCCTTTCCTTCTCAAGTTTTCAAGGGCAAAGTGCGGCTGATTGCCCCTGAAGCAATCATCGAGCAGAATGTGACCTCGTTTCAAGTGCGTGTAACTCTAGAAACTGGCAAAGATAAATTGCAATCAGGCATGAATACCGATTTGCGCTTTATTGGTAAAAAAATTGACAATGCGCTGGTCGTGCCAACCGTGGCGATCGTGACGCAAGGAGGTAAGACAGGCTTGCTCATTGCTGATGAAAAAGGTAAATCACAGTTTAGACCCGTGACGATTGGTACAACTGTGGACAACCAAACTCAGATATTAAGCGGTGCAAATATTGGCGATCGCGTATTTGTGAAGCTGCCAGAGACAAAAAAACCTTAAAAAAAATGAGTCGCAAAGCGACTCATTTTTTTTATGGTTTTTTAGGCGGCATTCGATTGTTTGAGTGGTTGCCAAGTTACTTCGCGATCGCTACCAACTTCGATCACAATTTTCACACGCGGATCGCGATCGGGAATCTGACTGAGAGTTTCTAGTTCTTCCCTAGACAAATATTTACCCTCAATCATCCACACAACCAAACCCTTAGACTTAGCAGGTAAAGCATTAAGGCGAAATTGGATCGCAGGTGGAATGAGATATGTCCGAATTTCAGTCTTGCCAAGATGCGCGGGACGCACACCATGAACACCCGTGAGATAACTATTCACATCGCCCAAACCCCGTGCGGACATGAAGAGAATGTCGTAACCCGCATTCTTGAGTCGAAGTTGGTAACGACCTTCATAACCACCTTCAGGGGGGACACGCATTGCCAAAGCCCCCGCTTTCTCAAGGTCTTTGACAATTTTATCGGTTGCAATCAATGGCATAGCGACATCCTGTGCTGAAAAGAATTAACAGTATTTTACAGAAAAGATGGGCTAATTACATCAAAATAATAAAGGCGACGTGGTCGCCTTTATTATTGGGGTTGCAGCGTTGGCGTTTTGATTAATCAATAACTTGGACATCAATATCAATAGTGCCTGCTGGGGTAATCCGTACAAACTTTTTTTGCTGCTCTTGCAAAGGTTCGCCACAGCTAGGGCATTGGAACTGGCTGGACTTTGAGGCGGTAAAAGTTGAGCTACATACAGGACAGTCTGCGGTGACGATGCTCCGCTTAACCCACCATTGCAGACCAAAAAAGCCAATTACAGGGACAAATATAAGCAGACCAATCAAAATGAAGAAGGAGTTGACTAACCAGCCTAGCCCGATCGCACTAAATGTCCAAAAGACGAGCAAAGTGGTTAGCCAAAAGCGCACACCTGACCAGCGATCGCCACCGCCGCCGCCATTGGGGAAATTATTGCCAAATGTGTAGTACTTCATGATTGTGAGTCCCTGCGTTTGCCCTGTATTTGCATCTAGCGATCGTAACATTCTTATTTAAGATTGCTATTCGGTTTTTGGGTATGGTTAACCGCAAAATTTGGATTAGGGCGAGTGTTTAGGCTTCAGTTTTGGCAATTTGCATTGTATCCAACCATTCAATCAAATTATCAAGCTGCTTATCAGGAGGAAGTATACCTAAGCCTCTAACTGTGACATTTCCCTGACTATAAACAAAGCGGGATTGCAAATGACTTGGCAAATGCTGATGCAATAATTTCCATGCGGGTTCTTCCATTTTTGACTCCAAAACAACATGTTGCTTGCCGTCGGGTTTAATGCGAGAGAAGCCAATGCGTTTAGCAATTAACTTTAGTTCCATTATTTTGATCAGTTGCATCGCTGGCGAGGGAACATTGCCATAGCAATCATTCCATTCTTCGATAATTTGCGCGAGTTCGCGACGTGAACTTACGGAAGCCACAGATCTGTAAGCGCTCAACTTACGATCGCCGTCTGGAATATATTCGGCGGGGATAAAGGCGGTAAGCGGTAGATCGATTTGTGTATCATCGACTTCAGGAATCTCAGAGCCGCGTATTTCCGCGATCGCCTCTTGCAGCATCTCCATATATAAATCAAAGCCGATTGTGTTAATCTGTCCCGATTGTTCTGAACCTAAGAGATTACCCACGCCGCGAATTTCCATGTCGCGCATCGCTAATTGATAGCCCGAACCAAGATGCGTGAATTCTTGAATTGCTTTCAGTCGTTTACGAGCAATATCAGTTAATTCGCCCTTTTCTTGATAAAACAGCCATGCATGAGCTTGAATACCTGCCCGCCCGACCCGACCGCGCAATTGATAAAGCTGAGCTAGTCCAAATCTTTGAGCATCTTCGATAATGATCGTATTCACACGCGGAATGTCCAAACCTGATTCGATAATCGTGGTGCAGATCATCATATCCGCTTCGCCACTGCTAAAGGTGAGCATAGTTTGTTCTAGTTCTGACTCTGGCATCTGTCCATGGGCGATCGCTATGCGTACCGATGGCAACATTTCATGAACTCGCGCCGAAACTTCTTCAATATTATCAATGCGCGACACCACATAAAAAATCTGACCACCGCGATCAAGTTCTTGTCTAATCGCGGCGCGGACTAATTCAGGGTTATAGCGAGAGAGATGGGTCATGATTGATCGCCTCGATGGTGGCGGTGTCGTAATCAGGCTCATTTCGCGCACGCCAGACATCGCCATATAGAGGGTTCTGGGGATTGGCGTTGCTGATAAGGTTAGCACATCAACTTCTGTTTTCATGCTTTTAATCTTCTCTTTTTGAGCTACCCCAAAGCGTTGTTCTTCATCAATTACCAATAACCCCAAATCTTTAAATTCCACATCTTTGGATAGAAGTTGATGTGTACCCACGACAATATCCAGTTCTCCCGTCTTCAGCTTGCGACAAATCTCTTTCTTCTCAGCAGTAGATCGAAAACGATTGAGCAGCGCAATATTCACAGGATAGGCGGCATAGCGTTCTTGCAAACTGTGATAATGTTGCTGTGCGAGAATTGTTGTGGGGACTAGCAGAGCCGCTTGTTTGCCTGTTATCACCGCCTTAAAAATTGTGCGAATAGCAACTTCCGTTTTCCCAAATCCGACATCGCCACAAACTAGCCGATCCATTGGGCGCGAACTTTCCATATCTTGTTTGACATCTTGAGTTGCTTTGAGTTGGTCAGGTGTAGCT
>JAJAZG010000338.1 GCA_026785865.1 Pseudanabaena sp. CAN_BIN31 | reverse complement strand
GTCTTGCCCGATGCAGTAGTTACCATCAGGATGAAGGTGATCGAGTGTAGGGGCGATCGCATCGGTGAGCAGCACACTTTGGGGATGCTCTTGAAAATTTTTCACAAATTCACCATTAGACTCTGGCAGTTGTGTGTGGTCTGGCAGACTAAGTTTGACAGTGGTTGTCATCGCTTTTCCCTAACAAATACCGCAGATTTTCTATAGCATAACCGATCGCATTTACAGGAAGCTTGTTTGATGGATCTTTCAGTTTATTTAGAGCAATGATGGCATGGTCAAACGATCGCGTCTTTCGTTAGGAGACTTGATGGATGGCTTAACTTTTTCAGCCAATAGTGAACAATTAGGTCTGCTCGGTTGGTTGCAAGAAGAAGTGCGATCGTAATGTGCGCTAGTTCAACAAGGGCTTAGTCAAGGCGGATGCCTATAAAAAAAGAGAAGGAACACTTAGCGTTCCTTCTCTTTTTTTATAGTTTATTTCTTTTTGAGATCTTTCGCCATGTTAAGGAAGATGTCCATGCTCGAATCTACGCGAGTGTTGACCTTCGGCTCAAATGTGTTTGACGCGATCGCCTCAGCAGATTTATCTTTTACAGACTCAGTTTGAGAACCTGCAACTTTTTCAGTAGCTGTAAAGATTTCATTCATCTCCGCACCTTTGACCCCATTAACAGTTGGGAATGTTTTTTTGACACCTTTAGGCGTTCTCATGTAATCAATATCACCAAAGGTTTTGGCAGAGTCTTGGTCGAGAAAGAAGAAGTTTTCCTTTTTCTCAGAATCATCTTTTTTATCTTTTTTGCCAAATAAGCCGAAAAGTGCCATATATCTGTGCCGTTTTTACTAAATTTTTAGTGAATTTATTTTTATATTACGCTATGTAACATTTTAGCAACATGCAGCACTTTATCGATCGCGATATGAGCAAAAAATAAGAGGTAACACAACCTGTTACCTCTTATTTGGGTGATTAATGGCGCAAAGCGCCTACTCATTTATAATCTGTAGTTAGCATTATTAATACGTTCGCGTCCCATCGACTCATCGGGCTTGTTGAGGGTGAACTTGTCAGCATTTGCCTTAATCAGTTCTTTTTGACCATCGGTTAGTCCCGCGATGTTTAGCACTTCATCTAAAGACTTGTAAGGGGCATTATCAATGATGGTGCGACCCAAGGTTGGATACATACCACGCACCTGACGAAAAGTGTTGATATTAGAATTATTCAAATCAATCTTACTAAGGTCTTGCGTATAGAAACTGGTAGAAGGTAATTCTTCGGCAAATGCAGCGTTACTGCCAAAAGAACCTAAAAGGCACGTTGTCCAAATTGACGCGATCGCCACTAACAAAACAGAAAAGCGTATAAGTGCTTTCATGCCTAAAATCTCTCTATTAAAAAAATAATTTATTCACTTTCGAGATTAGCAGAAAATTGGAAACCCCAAGCTACAGGTTCGGCGAATCAGCAATATTTAAATAATTGCCTTTATTTGTTAACTTTTCTTTACAATTCATTTAAAGAGTTTAAAACTTCTGAAAATCTGCTTGACCGCTTACCCTGTAACGATCTCAGTCATAATTTTGAGATTAGTGGTAATCTCGAAATTTTAAGTAACTATAAATAAATACAGAGTCTGTAAGTGAGCATAGGTACAATAGCTGTCTAGAAAATGGGTGGCTAATTCCAACGGTTACTTTTGAATATGTTAAGTCTCGAAAATTTCCCTTGGCTCACGTTTATCATCGCTTTTCCCATCCTGATGGCTCTTGTGGTCACCTTTTTCCCTGATAAAGGTGACGGCAAAAGCATTCGTTGGTTTGCGCTTGTAGTAGGATTGATCGACTTTGCGGCGATCGCCTATGCCTTTTGTACGAAATATGACTACAGCAACCCCAACCTCCAACTTGTTGAGAGCTATGCGTGGGTTCCTCAACTGGGGCTAAATTGGTCAGTCGGTGTTGATGGACTGTCGATGCCTTTGGTCTTGCTGACTGGATTTATTTCCACATTAGCGATCTTGGCATCTTGGCCAGTGACGCTAAAGCCGCGCTTATTTTACTTTTTGTTGCTGTCGATGTATGGCGCACAGATCGCCGTATTCGCGGTTCAGGATATGCTGCTATTTTTCCTCACATGGGAATTAGAGCTAATCCCCGTATATTTATTGCTATCGATTTGGGGTGGCTACAAGCGTCTCTACGCCGCTACCAAGTTTATTTTGTATACGGCGATCGGATCTCTGTTTATCCTTGTTGCGGCGCTAGCAATGGCATTCTATGGCGATACTGTCACCTTTGACATGCAGGCTCTTGCCAATAAAGACTATCCCCTCACTTTCCAGCTATTAGCCTACGGTGCGTTCTTGATTTCCTACGGAGTCAAGCTACCGATTTTTCCATTGCATACGTGGCTACCCGATGCTCACGGTGAAGCAACTGCCCCAGTGCATATGCTGCTCGCAGGTATCCTCCTGAAAATGGGTGGTTATGCCTTGATGCGGATGAACGCAGGAATGCTACCCGAAGCCCACGCTTACTTTGCGCCGATCTTGGTGATTTTGGGGATCGTGAATATTATTTACGCGGCGCTCACATCATTTGCTCAGCGCAGTCTCAAACGTAAAATCGCCTATTCATCGATCTCGCACATGGGCTTTGTGCTGATTGGTTTAGCCTCGTTCACCGATCTTGGTACTAGCGGCGCAATGTTGCAAATGATCTCGCATGGACTGATCGGCGCAAGCTTATTTTTCCTTGTCGGCGCAACCTACGATCGCACCCACACTTTAATTCTTGATGAGATGGGCGGTGTCGGTCAAAAAATGCCGAAAATCTTTGCCATGTTTACCACTTGCTCGCTTGCATCCCTTGCATTACCCGGAATGAGTGGATTTGTGGCTGAGGTGATGATTTTTGTTGGTTTTGCGACTAGCGATGCTTATAGTGGCACTTTCAAAGTTATTGCTTTATTACTAATGGCAGTCGGCGTAATTTTAACGCCCATCTATTTGCTCTCAATGTTGCGTGAAATTTTCTACGGTGAAGAAAATAAAACATTAACTTCTCACGAAGAATTAATCGATGCTGAACCACGTGAAGTATTCATCATTGCTTGTCTGTTGGTTCCGATCATTGGCATTGGTTTCTATCCTAAAATCGTTACCCAAATCTATGACGCAACCACGACAAAACTGGCAGGAACTTTGCGTGATGCCGTGCCAGCGTTAGCTAGTAAGCGTGATAATAAACGCTTAGCCAGCATACAGGCGCTAGCAGCACCAAGCTTGACCAAATAAAAAAGGAAGGTTCGCTAAGCGAACCTTCCTTTTTTATTTGGCTAGCGATCGCCTACACAACCACAAAATTCACTAATTTCCCGACAACTGCAATCACCTTTTTAATCTCCTTCCCTTCGAGATATTTCTGCGCCGCTTCTGAATTGCGAGCATATTCTTCTAGTGCTTGCTTGTCATTACTAGCACTAGATGGAACTTGAAGACTACCGCGCACTTTGCCATTGATTTGAATTACGAGCGTAATTTCATCAACGATGAGGGCATCAGGATCGCAGGTGAGCCATGATTGAGAATGGATAGAATCTTGGTGACCGATGAGTGACCAGAGTTCCTCAGTGATGTGTGGTGCAAAGGGAGCCATCAAGCACAAAAGTGTTTCTATGCCTTCGAGGAAAGTCTCCGAAGTTTTATCTTCAGCATCTTGTAGCGCATTACTGAGCTTCATCATTTCTGAAATCGCAGTATTAAGTTGATAATCTCCATTAAGATCTTCAGAAATTTCCTTAATCGCAATGTGAATCGCTCTTCGCAAATTTTTATCGATTTTATTCTTAGAAGATTCAGTTCCTTGTGTTTCAGTAAAACTCATAAAACCAAGCATTCCATCATATTGACTTGAGTTGGTTTGGAGTAATTGCTTCAATCGTTTTTTTCTCTTTGTTTCCTCTTTTTGTTTTCTTTCTTCTGCGAAGCCAGACACTAAGCGCCAAACTCGATTCAAAAAGCGTTGCTGACCTTCAACATCCGCATCTTCCCATTCCAAATCCTTTTCAGGTGGAGCTTTGAAGAGTGTAAACATCCGCAAGGTATCCGCGCCATATTTGGCGATCGCCGCTTCTGGCGAAACACCATTACCTTTAGATTTGGACATCGTGGCATAGAGCGCTTGCAAAGGTTCGCCCGTTTGGGGATCTTTGGGATCTTGAGGATTGACCTGTGCCGAAGGAATCCATTTGTCCTTACCACTTTTATTAGGATTCATGTAAGACAATCCCTGCACCATGCCCTGTGTCAGCAATCTTGTAAATGGCTCATCAAAATTAAGCAAGCCGCGATCGCGTAAAACTTTAGTAAAAAAGCGCGAATAAAGTAAATGTAAAATCGCGTGTTCGACACCACCGACATATTGATCGACAGGCATCCAGTTATTTACCGCGTCGCGATCGCATATTTCCGAACTATTCTTGGCATCGGTGAATCGCAAAAAATACCAAGAAGAATCAATGAAAGTGTCCATTGTGTCGGTTTCGCGTTTAGCCGCAGTGCCACATTTTGGACATGGCACATTTACCCAAGATTCCAATTGTGCTAACGGTGACGCGCCGCGCCCTGTTAGTTCCACATCTTCAGGCAAGGCGATCGGTAAATCGGCATGAGGTACTGGTACGATCCCACATTTGGGGCAGTGGATGACAGGAATCGGACAGCCCCAATATCT
>JAJAZG010000337.1 GCA_026785865.1 Pseudanabaena sp. CAN_BIN31 | reverse complement strand
CGAGATCGAGCGCTGCGCGGCGCCGATCGGCAAACAAGACCAGTATATTGCGGCCTACGGCGGACTACAGTTTATTCAGTTTAATCCGGACGATGGCGTGTTTGTGGATCCGGTGATCTGCCGACCGCAGACGCGGCAGCTGCTGCAGGAGCGCCTGCTGATGCTCTACACAGGTGCGCAGCGCAAGACGGCGGACGTGCTGCGCGAGCAGCAAGCCAACACGGAGCGCGACGCGGCGAGGCGGCAGAGCCTGCGGCGCATAACATTACTGCACAATTATTTAATGTCGAGGGCGGCATGGAAATGGCTAAAATTAGACGGGGGCGCTGCGCGCCCACTTCTAATTTAAGGAGAGCTACTATGGGCAACATCTTCAAGATTTTGAGTCAAGTTTTTAGCATGTTTGTATTTGTGACTTTTTGCTGTGTGATTAGTCCAAATCTGGCGATCGCTGCACCCATCAAGCTAGCCTCAGTTGATTTCACCAAACAAGAGGCGATCGCCATCAAAGTTAGTCTTAGCAACAGCGACAACGAACTCAAATTTATCCCCGATCGCTTCACATTCGAGTCGGGCAAGCGCTACAAGTTATTGCTCAGCAATCCTAGCGCGATGAAGCATTATTTCACTAGCAAAGATTTCGCCGATGCAATCTGGACGCAAAATGTCGTGGCTGGCAATGTGGAAGTTAAAGGCAATATTCGCGAATTAGAACTGCGCCCAAATACAACCGCAGAATGGACATTCGTGCCAATTAAGTCGGGTACTTACGAGTTGCACTGTGCGATCGCGGGTCACGCTGAAGTAGGAATGCGCGGCACTATTACCATCCAGCCTAGTGCTTGATATTAATTAATTATTTGTTTAGCTTCCTGAGTTAGGACTTCATCCATCCATGCATTAATACTTTTACCGACTTTAGTCGCTGCAAGATGAATTAGTCGGTGATGCTCAGGCGTAGTCTGAAAAAGTAATTTACCTGAATATGGATTCTCAGGATCTTTACCCAATTCTGCACAAAACGCTAAGTAATCATCAACAGAATCTTGAAAGTCAAGTTTAATTTCTTCAACTGTCTTTCCCTGAAACGTGATTAAGTCTCTAATGTCTAAAACTCGACCGTGGAGAACGTTGGCATCGCTATCGATTTCCACATCTCCTGCATAACCTTTGTAATTCAGAATTTCCATTTCTATATAGTAATCTTCATTATTTTAGCTAAGCATAACTTACGGAATCTAATCCCCATGCATTCAATACTTACAATTTTTCTTGCCATATTTTTATTTTTTCATGCTGCACCAGTACAGGCGCAACTCAATATTACTGAAGCTGAGTCAAATCAACTTGATGCGTTAGTCAAAAAAGCTTTTGCTGCCACGGATGCGGGTAAATTTACGGACGCAGAGGGATATTGGACAGACTTAATTAAGCTCTATCCAGATAATGCCGCAGGTTGGAGTAATCGCGGCAACTCGAAAATGAGTCAAAACCTCACGCAAGAAGCGCTTGCAGACTATAACAGATCTGTCGAGCTTGCTCCCAATTATCCCGATCCCTATCTCAATCGGGGCGCGGCTTTGGAAAGTTTAGGAAAATGGGAAGAGGCGATCGCGGATTACGATCATGTTTTAGCGATCGATCCTAAAGATGCGGCGGCGTATAACAATCGCGGTAATGCTCAGGCAGGTTTAGGCAAATGGGAAGAGGCGATCGCGGATTATCAAACAGCGATGAAGGTCAATTCGCGTTTTAGTACGGCCTTTGGCAATAATGCGATCGCTTTGTATCAAGTCGGTAAGACTGATGAAGCGATTAAAGCCATGAAAAATATATTACGCAAATATCCCAATTTCACCGATGTGCGTGCGGCGCTGACTGCGGCGCTCTGGGCAAATAAACAGCAAGGTGAAGCTGAAAGTAATTGGGTATCTGTAACAAATCTCGATCCGCGATATCGCGATATCAGTTGGGTAAAAAATATTCGTCGTTGGCCGCCATCAATGGTCACGGCTCTCGAAAAGTTTTTGACCTTGAAATAAGGTGATTTCTCAAAACGAATATCTCCTTATCAATCCAGTAGCGCAAGCGTCTCGCTTGCATTGTGTTGATGCAGGCAGGATGCCCGCGCTACAGCAAACTAAATAAAAGAGAGAGGATGCAAAGCATCCTCTCTCTTTTTATTTGGCGATCGCTAGACTATTTGTTTGGAATAGAAAATTTAATCTCGCGCTGTTGTTGATTTCTAAAGTTGGAGACAGCTTCGTCAAAAGATTCGGATTGACTTGCTCGAAACTGCTCAGAAGATTTGCCGCCAGCAAGATTAAGGTTGTTAATTAGTTGTAGTAAGTTCAGATTACTACCGCCAACACTTAAGGGCGATTTTTCTTGCTGTTGAGCTTCGCGTAAGGTTTGTTCTGAGAGAGTTGATGCATTATTAACTTGGGCGATCGCGCCAGCCGATGCAAATATTGCTAGTGATATTAAACTCGTTGCGGCTAGAGATATAGTCTTTAAAATCATGGTTTTAGCTCCTGAATAACTTTTAGTTTATAGTTTATACCAAATATCAATATACGAAATCCCCCTATAGTCGTTCAAAACCTGACGCGATCGCCATATCAATACAACCCAAAAAGCTGTAGCACACGCGCAGCGTGTGCTACAGCTTTTTGGGTTGTATTGAATTTTTAGATGGAATAATCAAGTGGAAATGACTTTGCTTCTTTTGGCTCGATGTAGACATATTGCTGCGGTTGTAACTTTAACTCATCAAAACGTTCGCGAGTTAGGTGAGCAGTTAAAATCTGCCCATCGCCTAGAACCATTTCAGCTTGAACTTCCCAACCTAGATGAATCAGTCTGGTGATTCTAGCGGATATAGAAGTGCTGGTTGCAGCGATTTCTATATGAATATCGCGGGGACGGATATAAACATCTTCACTGGCACTGTGTTGATGGAATTCAGTTACGCGATCGCGATTGGCGGGGAGTACATTCACAGGGCCAATAAAGCTCATCACAAAAGGCGTAGCGGGATTATCGTACACATTCGCAGGTGTACCGATCTGCTCGATTCTGCCTTTATTCATCACCACGATTTCATCAGATACTTCCATCGCCTCTTCTTGGTCGTGGGTGACAAATACGGTGGTCACATGCACTTCATCATGGAGGCGGCGCAGCCAAGCCCGTAGTTCTTTGCGGACTTTAGCATCTAGTGCGCCAAAGGGTTCATCGAGGAGTAAGACACTGGGCTGGACAGCAAGGGCGCGGGCGAGGGCGACTCGTTGGCGTTGTCCGCCCGATAGCTGCGACGGATAGCGATTGCCTAAACCTTTTAGTTGGACTAGCTCTAGCAATTCTTCGACGCGATCGGCAATTTTGGCTTTCGGTTCTTTGCGAATTTCTAGACCAAAGGCAATATTTTTGCGGATAGTCATGTGTTTGAAAAGGGCATAGTGCTGAAACACAAAGCCAATATTGCGATCGCGTACATCTTGATCGGTGGCATCTTTGCCTGTCAGAAAAATCTTGCCGCGATCGGGGGTTTCCAAGCCTGCGATTAGTCTTAACAGGGTAGATTTGCCAGAACCAGATGGACCTAATAAAGCTACCAATGAGCCAGTTTTGACCTCAAGATTGATATTGTCTAGGGCTAAAAAATCACCAAACTGCTTAACTACATTTTCTACAACAATGCCCACGCTGCCCTTACCTCAAATTATCTTGACGCGATCGCTTTCATAAAAGCTTTTGCAAATCCACAGTTAGCCTGTGTATTTACCGTTGATTAGATATAATCTCATATTACAATACTTGACGCTAACAGAAAATCGCGAAAGTTTTGAAAATAACTGAAATATGCGAGTTATTTCAAAAACTTTCTGACCAAGGGATTACGGTTTATCGCTAAAGTGATATATAGCTGTCGCCATTTGTATTAAAACAAACTGAGACCCAAGAGGTAGATGCGGCGCGGAGCGACGCATCTACCTCTTGGGTCTTAGGGCTTAACATACTTGGCGACAGCTATAAAACACCGCCAAACTAGTCAGAAGTCTTAGGGAATTGTGGCTTGTCTTCAATAATTTCTAAGATTTCCTGTAATTTATTCTTATGATGTCAACTCCACTTCTTCCGATCGCCGTATTTGTACTCACCATCGCTTTGCTAGGCTGGGGATATTTTCGTTCCCGCAAGTTTGGCAAGCTTGGGTTACTCTCTTGGCTGCAATTTGTGGCGCTGATGTCGCCTTGGTTAGTTTACTTTGGCTTGTTTGTGTCGGGTGTTTTTATAAATTTCACAACGCTATTATTTTTATTACTCGGTTCGGCGATCGCCTATGTGGCGATTAGCAATCAATTACGCAAAGTCGTGGCTGAGGAAAGATCAGCGATCGAGCAGAAGCTCAAACAAGATCTCGCATCTAGTGGCGATCGCTCTAATTCTGCCAATAATTCTCCCGATAATTTAGCCAATAGTCCGCCGATCGCCCCGATTGCTTTGGCAATGTCTCAGGACAAGATGCAGCTAAAAATGTTTAAAGCCGTACCTGCGGAAGATATGAAATTAATGCAGGGGATTTTTGGGATTGAGACTTATTACGTCACCGAAACGATTCCCTATCAAGAAGGGGCAATTTTTAAAGGTAATTTGCGCGGTGAGCCTGATGTTGTTCATGCGCGGCTTACCAAATCCTTGAGCGATCGCCTTGGCGATAAATACAATCTGTTTTTGGTAGAAGGTCAAGATCGTAAACCTGTCGTGATTATGCTGCCTAGCCGAGTTAGCACTATTGACAACAATACGATTCCTCAAAAAGTATTGATTGCGGTGTTGATTGTGGCGAATGGCTATACAGCATTGAACTTGGGCGCGTTAGTTGCGGGTGTACCTGTGGTACAAACGCCTCAAGAATATTTCGTGGGCTTGCCCTTTGCCCTTGGTATTGGTGCGATTTTAGGTTTGCGTGAGTTGGCAATGCGTCTGATGGCAAAGAAATATAAAGTAACTATGAGTTTGCCCTTTCTCTTGCCTTCATCACAATTAGGATCGTTCGGTGCATTTAGTCGAATTTCTTCGCCGTTGCCAAATCGAACTGCCCTGTTTGATATTGCGATCGCCCCAGCCTTAGCAAGTGGATTGCTATCTTTGATTCTGTTGCTGGTAGGTTTGCGTTTATCGGCGATCGGTATCGGCAGTATTGATATTCCCAGTCAAATTTTTCAAGCATCGGTACTAGCAGGAACCTTAGCTAAGATCTTTCTTGGTGAGGCTTTACATGCGAGTTTTATTTCAATTCATCCATTAGTAATTTTGGGTTGGCTTGGCTCGGCAATCACCGCCTTGAATTTGATGCCCGCAGGTCAGCTAGATGGTGGTCGGATCGTGCAATCGATTTATGGACGACGTACAACAAGTTGGACAACGGTATTAACGTTGATTTTCTTAGTGATTGCCACCGTAATTAATCCACTGGCGCTCTATTGGGGCGGCATTATCTTGATTCTATTACGAGATCTTGAACGTCCAATGTTGAATGAATTTTCGGAACTTGATGGCGATCGCGAAGCTTTGGGTGTTGTCGCGCTCTTTTGGATGTTGATTACTTTGTTGCCGCTCACTTCTGGCGTTGCCGAACGCTTGGGCATTGGCAGTGGCGGCGGACTTCTGCCCTGAGTTACACCAATTTCTGATAAAACGAACCACAGTAAAATTTTTGAAAGGGTTGCAAAGCAACCCTTTCAAAAATTTTATTGGTTCTGGTTTGAGCGCAAAGCGCTGTAAAACTTACATCCAATCATCGTCGTCATCGTAAGACACTCGCGTATTCGGACGGCGGCGATCGTCTTCGTCTTTGCCGCGCTTATTGCGACTCGCAAAACTGCTGATACTTTCAAGGATGCCACCAAATAAATCGTCATCCTCATCATCATAATTTTCTTCATCTTCAGCATAAAGCTCAGTCGATAGGGCATAGAGCGCTTCCTGCAACTCTGACTGAGCGCGATCAATCATCGCATCATCTTCTTTGGCGATCGCATCTCTTAGCTTTTTAATTGATCCCTCAATTTGTTTACGGCGTTCATAACTGAGTTTATAGCCATAGTTTAAAGCCAACTCCTT
>JAJAZG010000336.1 GCA_026785865.1 Pseudanabaena sp. CAN_BIN31 | reverse complement strand
GCAGGGGAATCGCAAAAGCAGAAACTAGAGAGCTATCTAATTGAGCAAGATTGTTCAACCTGTGCAGGAAAGCGTCTAAAGCCTGAATCTCTTGCCGTTCGCATTGGTGGTTATAATATTATCGAATTTGTTTCGGTTCCCATTGGCACTTGTCGCGATCGCCTCAAAAATCTCGATCTCGATTATCGGACAAGGCAAATCGGCGATCGGGTATTGCAAGAAATCGGAGCCAGACTGCAATTCCTGCTTGATGTGGGATTAGACTATCTCACCCTCGATCGCTCTACCATGTCACTCTCTGGCGGCGAAGCCCAACGTATTCGCCTTGCTACCCAAATTGGTTCTGGTTTAACAGGAGTTCTCTATGTGCTGGATGAACCGAGCATTGGTTTGCATCAACGCGATAATTCTCGATTGCTTGCCACATTAACCAAACTTCGCGATCTTGGCAATACTCTGATCGTAGTCGAGCATGATGAAGAAACTATTCGCGCCGCTGATTATCTCGTAGATATCGGGCCGGGTGCTGGCGTACATGGTGGTCGAGTTGTCGCGCAGGGCAATGTGAAGGATATTGAAGAGAATCCTGAATCGCTCACAGGTGCATATCTATCCAAAAGAAAACAGATTCACACGCCTAGCGATCGCCGTGAAGGGAATGGCAAAGAGCTAGAAATCTGCAATGCCTATCTTAACAATCTTAAACATATTAGTGTCAAGCTGCCATTAGGAAAACTCGTTTGTATCACAGGCGTATCAGGTTCAGGTAAATCCACGCTCATTAATGACCTGTTGCATAATTCTCTCGATCATCATTTTTCACGCAAAGTCCCAGCCCCTAAAGGAATTGACCAAATCAAGGGACTTGAAGCTCTAGATAAATTTATCGTCATCGATCAATCGCCAATCGGACGCACGCCCCGCTCCAATCCTGCAACTTATACAGGGCTTTTTGATGTAATTCGCGAAACTTTTGCGCTCACAACTGCCGCCAAAACTAGAGGCTACAAAGCTGGACAATTCTCTTTTAATGTCAAAGGCGGACGTTGCGAAGCTTGTTCTGGACAGGGTGTAAATATTATTTCTATGAACTTCCTTCCTGATGTCTATGTGCAGTGTGATGTCTGCAAAGGCGCAAGATATAATCGTGAAACCCTGCAAGTAAAGTACAAAGAGAAGACGATCGCTGATGTGTTAGACCTGACTATCGAAGAAGCGATGCACTTCTTTGAGAATATTCCCTCAGCCCATACGAAATTGGGAATGCTGGTTGATGTCGGTTTAGGCTATGTCCGCCTTGGTCAGTCTGCGCCCACGCTCTCAGGTGGAGAAGCCCAACGGGTGAAGCTAGCCACCGAACTAGCGCGACGAGCGACGGGTAAAACCCTCTATCTCATTGATGAGCCGACAACGGGTTTAAGCTTCTATGATGTGCATAAATTACTCGATGTGATGCAACGCCTTGTCGATAAAGGGAATAGCATCATCACGATTGAGCATAGTTTGGATGTGATTCGTTGTGCGGATTGGGTGATTGATTTGGGCCCTGAAGGAGGCGATCGCGGTGGTGAAATCGTCGCGCAGGGAACTCCTGAACAGGTTGCCAAAGTCAAGAAATCCTATACAGGCAAATATCTTAAGGAAGTATTAGCTAAATATCCACGCAGTATCTAAGTAGGCAAGCATAATTAAACCCAAAACCCAAAAAGCTGTAGCGCACGCACAGCGTGCGCTACAGCTTTTTGGGTTTTAAGGTTTCTTTTGCCCACTTACTTAGTCACTTCTAAAAACCGAAGAACTTACCGACTATGCTAGTAAGATTACCAATGAATTGAAAGTTTCGTTCTAATGGCGTGAGCTTTTTTATAGGAGCGATAGCTTGTCGTAAAAATACACCTTTTCCAGAAAATTGACTGTCAGTCAACGAAATTTTATTACGGAAATACGGCCAAAATGTTTCTGTACGAATAGTTGAATAAGCTAATTGACTGTCAAAGCCTACCAATAATTGACTTTCAAGACTTGTCTTTGCTGGTGATGTTTCCATGACATATATACCACCTTTCCCTTCTAAGTAGAGTTTGCCTGTCCCATAAAAAATAATATACCGATGTTGTCCTATTAACCAGCTATGTAAACTCCATACCCATTGAGTTCTTAATTGAATATTTCCAGAGATCCCCACAATATAGGCTGGGTGAATAACAAATCCAGAATGTTGTTGTAATTGGATCGCAGTAATATAATTATCTTCTACTTTGGGCGATAGAACAACAGTTCCATCTTCATCTTCACTCTTAATAGTAAATTCTGTTAACTCAACTAATCCTGACGCATAGCTGATAAATGGGGCAGACCATTTCCAAAATAATCGCGTTCGCCTAGTCAGATTACGATCGTATTGATTCATGTAATCCATCCTTACCGACAAGGGATTGGAAGAATCAACCTTGACGGCGATTGTTTTTTCTGCGTTTTTATAGAGAATATCTCCAGAGGCGGTTGGCTCAGTTAATTGAATAGGGGGAGATTTCTCTGCAAGACGAGCAAATCCAAAAAAGCACAATACTTTCCACAGAGGAGAAGCTAATAAAACAAAAAGGATAATGGAAAAGATCTGCACCCAATTCTTTTGGAGATTTATCTCTAATAAATTCCATACTCCGCCAAAGTTATCCACATTATTGAGTTGGGCAAATTTTTTCCCCAGTTCTTTATTGAGCTCAAGGTACTTTATTCGTGTCTCGAAGTATACTTTGTACTGAGTTTCAAGTGTTTTGCAAGCACTTTCTTTTGTTAATTGTTTGTCAAAACGATACAACTCATACCATGGAGTATCAGCCTCACATTCATTTTTAAGTCCTAAGTCTATATTTTTTTTTGCATTATCAAGCTCTTTTTTAAGATTTGGTATTTTAATATCTTTAAGCTCATCAATTTCCTTGTTTAGTCGGTTGACAACTTCTAGACTATTTTTTCCTGAAACTTCATTCCAGAAATTTAGTGCTTGTGGTTCCAGAGTATCACGCGCCCAAAATAGGACGGTCAACACAGCGACAAGAAAAAGAATGCTACTAATTTTATTTGCTAGCCACAAAATGATAGCGGATATCAGTTTCATGGTGTAACTTTGCTAGCGATCGGCATTCTCCAACCAGAACCGAAAGCGCGATTGGTAATCTTCAAACCAGGTGCAGATTGACGGCGTTTAAACTCTGCGATTTTGACTAGACGGACTACGCGATCAACGATCGCTTGATCATGTCCTGTTGCGATAATTTCAGTAGCAGAGAGATGTTGATGAATCAGCTTTTCCAAAATATCATCAAGAATGTCGTAAGGAGGGAGCGAATCTTGATCGAGTTGATCGGGCTTGAGTTCGGCACTGGGAGGCTTGGTGATAATATTTACAGGAATTACTTCCGAGATTCCTTGCTTAATGGATAAATTAGAATTTGTACGATTTATCCATTCACAAATAGAGAATACTCGCATTTTTGGCACATCAGCGATCGCCGCTAGTCCGCCATTCATATCACCATAGAGCGTGCAGTAGCCGACTGAGATTTCAGATTTGTTACCTGTCGAGAGCAGTAAATGTCCAAATTTGTTAGAGATTGCCATCAGCAAACTACCCCGAATCCGCGATTGCAGATTCTCCTCGGTGACATCACCATCGCGTTCTGCAAATAAAGCAAATAAACTCCGATCAAAGGCTGCCATCATTGGCTGAATAGGAATTATTTGCGTGGAGATTCCTAAATTATGAGCTAGGGCGATCGCATCGCTAATCGAATGTTCAGAACTATAGGGTGACGGCATCAGCACACCTAATACATTCTCTTTACCGATCGCTTCAGCCGCGATCGCCGCTACTAAAGCCGAATCAATGCCGCCACTCAAACCAATTACAACTTGACGGAATCGACATTTCTGCACATAGTCCCGCACACCAAGAACTAAAGCTGCAAAAATTTCTGCATCATCACTTTCATCCGCTTGAGACTTAGCGATTAGTACTGGTTCTTCAAAATTAATTATTAATAAATCTTCTTCAAATCCCTTGCCACGAGAAATTATTTTGCCCTTACTATTAAAAGCCATACTGCGTCCATCAAAAATCAGATCGTCATTTGCGCCCACTTGATTGGCATAGAGCAATGGCAAATTATGCACGATCGCACTGTGACTCAACATCGCCTCGCGCAAAGCTTGCTTACCAACGGCATAGGGTGAAGCTGATAAATTGAGCAGTAAATCTAATTCATGATTTGCCGCTAGTTCGGCAACGGGATCGTCGGCATAACTACGTTTTCCCCAAAAATTTTCGTCATTCCAAATATCTTCGCAAATGGTCACACCCACTCGCAACGATGACCCATCTTTTAAACTTAGCGTAAAAACTTGACTGCCATTCCCCACCGCAAAATAGCGATCCTCATCGAATACGTCATAAGTTGGCAGCAACCGCTTATGAAAAAGTTGCTGAATCTTACCACCTTGCAACAGTGCCGCACTGTTAAATAATGGCTTGCCCCCTGCTTGACTCGCGTTAGGATTTATGGAAATAGTCCCCACTAATACCGCGACATCATGGGGAAGTTTACATGCAAGATCGGCGATCGCTGTTTGCATATCCCGCACAAACTGATGATTCATCAATAGGTCGCGGGGCGGGTAGCCACAAAGTGACAGTTCAGGTGTGAGAACTAATTGCACACCTTGATCGGCAAGTTTTTGGACGGCAGATAGTAGGCGATCGCAGTTGCCGACCAAATCACCAATTACGAGGTTAAGTTGCGCGATCCCAAAAGTTACGTTGCCTAAGTTCATATTTGATTAACGCAAGAAACAAGCGTGTAACCACATTACTAAGAAAATAATTACAGTTTGGATCGGACTTGGAAAAACGCCAGCACCAATCACACGCGATAAAAGCAAAATATTGTCAGTCAAAACTGCAAGCAGTACGCCCACCGTAATTCCTGATAGGGAAATTAACGCCGCCCGACCTGTGCGATTTTCTTTGCGATTTACTAAATAAAAACTACTAAGCAATCCAAAGGCTAACCAAGTTGTCGTGGCTAAAGGCACTAAAAAGCTCGCTAAGCCAAGTCCTGCATAAATTCCAAGCGAAATATAAATGTCTTTTTGACTGGGTGTGTCTAACAGTTTTGACAACCAAGATGGGGTACGGCTTTGGGCATTATTTTGAGCCGCCGTAGGTAGCGCCGCAGCTAGACGCTCAGGATAGCGTATGCGATCGGGGACGGCGATCTTGCCTTCTTTGCGAGCGCGTAAACGATCCATGAGGATGGCATCGTAAGCTAGTTCGATCGCTTCTTGCTGAGATTCATCTCCCTCGTTTTCGCGCGATAGGCGATCGCGTGCATCACGCACTTGTTCAAAGGAGGCTTC
>JAJAZG010000335.1 GCA_026785865.1 Pseudanabaena sp. CAN_BIN31 | reverse complement strand
GGCGCACACTGCGTGTGCGCCACAGCTTTTTTGGTTTTAAGGTTTCTTTTATCTAGCTACATACTCCCTTCCCAGTACAAGATTAGACGTTGCGGCGCGAAGCTAACTCTTGGGTTTTAATGTCTATTTTTATACTGGTAAGGGAGTATGACTAGTTCCAGCACGAAAAGTTTTGTTGTGTATCAACAGCTAGGAATTCCCGAAACATGGCGTGATGCTTGAGAAATTTAGTGAAGGTCAAGTCGCCAATTTGTTAGGCACTGATGAGAAAATGTATTTAGCGATCACAAAATTGCACCGATTCAACCTATCTAAACTATTTTTAAACATCAGGAAAAATTTATGAACGATCGCTTAGTTCGCGCTCTCACCGCCGATGGTCGAGTCCGTGTCGTTGGCGTGAATATCACCCAATCCCTTAATAAAGCCTATCACCGTCATCATTTGTCAGCCGTGGCAACAGCCGCACTCGGACGCACCATGAGCGCTGGTTTGCTGCTTGCTTCCAGCATGAAACGATCGCAAGCCAGAGTTAATGTCAGAGTCGCAGGTGATGGCGGACTCGGTTTAATCTATGCTGATGCTGGTTTTGATGGAACAGTGCGCGGCTTTGTCACCAATCCCGAATTTGAAGTACCACCTCTAGCCGACGGTCAACAAGATGTCAGTCAAGGCGTTGGGCAAACAGGCTTCTTTAAGGTGATGCGTGATGTTGGCTATGGCGAACCCTATAGCAGCACCGTTGAGTTAATTGTGGGTGATATCGCCAACGATGTGGCTTGGTACTTAGCATCTTCTGAGCAAACCTATTCCAAGCTGATGCTGACCGAAGTAATCGACCCAGATAATAGTGAGGCTCCTGTAAAAGTAGCGGCGGGGCTATTACTGCAAATTATGCCAATGGCAACCCTTAGAATCGCGAAAACATCGAATCTTTCTCAAGAAAGTCTAGTAGCCGAGCTAGAAGCAAAAAGCGATCTACAAAATTTTATGGATTTGCTGACCCAAGATAAGGCGATCGAAGATGTGATGACAGAGCTATTTGCCGATATGCGTCTGGATATTTTGCCTCTGAGCAAAGACGTGAGCTTTAATTGTCCTTGTTCTTTCGATCGCATGTTAGCGGCGATGAAAATGTTTGGTGAAGAAGATCTGCGATCGATGATTGCTGACGATAAAGGCGCAGAGGCGATTTGTCATTTTTGTGGCGAAGTCTACCGTGTTGATACCGCTCAGTTAAATGATTTACTCGCAGATTTGCAAGCTGTTAAAGCCTAATTAATTAAGGTGATTTCTTGAAAAGAATATCCTCGTGTAAATCCAGTAGCGCAAGCGTCTCGCTTGCATTATGGTCATGCAGGCAGGATGCCTGCGCTACATTAGGTAATTTTATTTCTAGAAATCCCCTAAGAACAAGGGGCTTAAGCCCCTTGCCTGTCGTACAATCTTTAAAAAACCCTAAAATCTATGACAGTTAACTCACAAATCGGCATTATCGGCGGCAGTGGACTTTACAAAATGTCGGCCCTGACCGATATTCAAGAAATCAATATTGATACGCCATTCGGCAAAATTTCAGATGCGTTTGTTTATGGCAAATTGTCGGGAACACCAGTCGTATTTTTAGCTAGACATGGGCGATCGCATCACCTTCTCCCATCAGAAGTTCCTTATCGTGCCAATATCTACGCGCTGAAAAGTCTGGGTGTGGAATATATCATTTCGGCTTCCGCAGTTGGCTCTTTACAAGAATATGCCAGACCTCTAGATATTGTGCTACCCGATCAATTTATTGATCGCACCACCAGCCGCACCGCGACATTCTTTGGTGAAGGCATCGTTGCTCACGTTGCCTTTGGCGAACCAATTTGCAAATCATTGCTATCTGTCGTTGCTCATGCTGCCGAATCAGTTGATTTAGGACGCAACAAAGTGCATAAAGGCGGGACTTACATCTGTATGGAGGGGCCAGCTTTCTCCACCAAAGCTGAATCTTTGCTCTATCGCAGTTGGGGCGCAAAGGTCATTGGGATGACTAATCTCACTGAGGCAAAGCTTGCACGTGAAGCGGAAATCGCCTATGCCACGATCGCCTTAGTCACTGATTATGATTGCTGGCATGATGATCATGAGAGCGTGACTGTGGAGATGATCATTCAAAATCTACATAAAAATGCGGTGAATGCTCAACAGGTAATTCAAAATACAGTTGCCAAAATTGCCGCAAATCCGCCGAAGTCTGAAGCTCACCATGCTCTGAAAACTTCGATCTTGACAGATTTGAGTAAAGTCTCTGATGTAAATCGCGATCGCTTAAAAATGATTTTGCAAAAATATCTCTAATCTCTTCAACCATAAGGAGCAACTTCAAAATGACACAACCGCCCTTAACACTTGATGGCGTTGCCGACGATTTAGATACCGTCAAGGACATCATGTTTACCCTTGCAAGGCAGTACGAACGTATTGATCGCACAGTCGATCAAGTGGCTGTACAACAAAAAGTTAATACTGAGGCGATCGCAGATCTAACCAGATTTATGATGCAGTTAGGCGAGTCCATGGCAAGTACATAATCTGACATTAGGCAGATGCAATCTGATGTTAGAGAGATGCAATCTGAAGTTAAAGGCTTGCAAGTGGAAAACCGTAGGATTTTGCAACACATTTTTAAGGATGAGTTTTAGCGATATGGATTAACTGAGATTCCTAACCGTCGATCTTTCGATTTGGCACTTGAGAAGGAATTAGGTCGAGCTTGTCGATATCAATATCCTATTGCTTTAATTCTGATCGATATCGATTACTTCAAAGCTTACAATGATATTTGTATTCAGCAAGTGGCGCTTACTCTTAATAGCGTGGTAAAGCGTAATGCGGATATGGCAGCGCGTTATGGTGGTGAAGAGTTTGTTTTATTATTGCCAGATGTCTCACTTCAAAACGCCGAGAAACTGGCTGCGATCGCACTACAGGCGATTGTCGATTTAGGAATTCCGCACGAAGCCTCAAAGGTTAATCCATTTGTGACAATTAGTGCTGGTGTCAGTGTTTGTATTCCTCACCTTGACACGTCACCGAGAGAAATAATTCAGCGCACAGATCAGGCTTTATATGATGCGAAAGTCAAAGGTAGAAATTGTTTTATCACAAATACTCACACCAAATAGAAACAAAAAAGCCCCGCATTGCGGGGCTTTTTTGTTTCTATTGGCAGCGCTTCGCGCTGCTTTTTTTATGATCCGAGTCCCTTCACAGTATCAAAGAAGAATCGCGCATTATCTTCGGGCGTAGTGGGCAAAATGCCATGTCCAAGGTTCATGATGTGACCCTTGTTGCCAGCTTTAGCAATGACTTCTAAAATGCGATCGCGAATATAACTCTGCTCAGCAAATAGCACACAGGGATCAAGATTTCCTTGCACAGGCATATCACGACCAAGGCGATCGCGAGCTTGCGCCATATCGACTGTCCAATCAACACTGACGATATCGACACCACACTTAGGCATCAGATCGAGTACACCAGCACTGCCGCTAATGTAGAGGATCAATGGTGTGTCTGGATACTTAGCCTTGACCTTATCCACAACCATCTTTTGATAAGGAAGTGCAAATGTTGCATAATCGGTTGGACAAAGATGACCCGCCCAAGAGTCAAACATTTGCACAACTTGAGTACCACATTCGATCTGGTGAATGACATAAGTACCAACCATTTCCGCGATCTTAGTCAAAAAGCTATGGATGATCTTTGGCTCTCTATAAGCCATCGCCTTGATCACAGAATAATCCTTAGAACCTTTACCCTCAACCGAATACGCGGCTAACGTCCAAGGTGCGCCCACAAAGCCAAGAATTGTTGCTTGATCTTTAACTTCTTCTTTGATCGCGCTTAAAATCTTGCGGATAAATGGAACCGCCGTATCGGGATCAAACTCGGTGAGTGCATCAACTTGAGCTTGAGTACGGATGGGTGACTCGATAATTGGGCCTCTGCTTTCGATGATGTCAAAGTTAATGCCGATACCTGTGAGGGGGGTGAGGATATCGGAAAACATGATCACACCATCTGGCTTGAAAGCGCGAAATGGTTGCAAAGAAATTTCGGCGGCGAGTTCGGCAATTTCTGATCGCTCTCTAAATGTGGGATATTTGTCGCGCAAATCCCGATATACCTTCATATAGCGTCCTGCTTGGCGCATCATCCATACTGGTGGACGGTCTAGTACTTCGCCTCTTGCTGCCCTGAGCAAGCGATCGTTGCCTCCCATAATTAACTCTTTCCTTTGTTTTTAAACTTTTTTATTATTTGTGCTTTTGAATTATAGAGCGTGAAGTACCAATCAAGAACAAGCGACTTAAGCCCCTTGCCTGCTTAACCAATCAAGAACAAGGGGCTTAAGCCCCTTGTTCTTGAATTGATCAATAAAACTTAGGCTTTATTTAACTTCTTGACTTGATGCGGGTATATATACTTTTTTGAAGATATGTTATTAATATTTAAGCTATGAATATTTTATTAAGTGTTTCGCTAAGTAAAACTTTGGGCTAACTAACTAATTAGCTAGGTCTAAAAACTGTGATTAAAGAAGGGATAAATTTGACAACAGATACTGATGTGGCGGCAGATGCGACATCAATTCCGTCGTTTGACACAAAGTCATCCTTACAAAAGACTTTGGCGATCGCCGTCACTTTTGTGATTGTGGCGATCGCGGTCGCTTTATGGATACTGCGCCCAGCCTTTGATCCATATACACAGTCAGTTTTAAATCTATCAGGCGATCCTGTGCAGGGGCGCTCGATTTTTGTGATGAATTGCGTGGCTTGTCACGGGCAGTGGGCAAATGGCAAAGTTGGTCCTAATTTGCATGGCGTTCGCGATCGCAAGTCTGATGTGCGTCTAATCCAACAGGTTGTGAGCGGTGAAACTCCACCGATGCCACAGTTTCAGCCAAGTCCGCATGATATGGCTGATTTATTAAGCTATCTCAAACAGTTATAAAAGACATCCGCGCAATGCGCGGATGTCTTTTATGTTTTTTGTAGCTTTAGCAGTTCGCCGATGCCCTTTTCCGCGACATCGAGCATTTGATTAAGCTGATCGCGGCTAAAAGTATCAGATTCGCCAGTGCCTTGCACTTCGATTAGTTTGCCGTTGCTATCCATCACCACATTGAGATCAACACTTACCGCCACATCTTCTTTGTAATCGAGATCTAAAATTGGTACACCATCCAATAAACCCACTGATACCGCCGCCACCGCGTTACGAATTGGCGATCGCGTAATTTTGCCTTCAGACAGTAAGCGATCGCAAGCCGCTTGCAGAGCCACAAATCCACCTGTGATCCCTCCTGTGCGCGTACCACCATCGGCTTGTAATACATCAACATCAACGGTAAATGTGTAATTGGCGATCGCGGTCATATCTAGTGCCGCGCGTAAACTCCGCCCAATCAATCGTTGGATCTCTTGAGTCCGTCCTGACAGCTTCATCAATTCGCGCTGTTGACGCGGAATCGTTGAAGCTGGCATCATCCGATATTCTGCTGTTAGCCAACCTTGGTTACTACCAGCCAAGAATTTTGGTACACCTTCTTCGATGGAAACGGTGCAGATCAATTGGGTATCGCCAAATTTTGCCAACACTGAACCCGCAGGCGCTTTGGTAAAGGGTAACTGCAAATGTACGGGTCGCAGTTGATCCCAACTTCTACCATCGGGACGAATAGGCAAATCGCTCATGATCACTCTTGGTAAGGTTTAAATCCAATCATAGGTTATGCCTAAAGCGCGGCGGTTTGGTGGATTATTTTTTCTTACCGCCTTTTTTTGATGGTGGCTGACGATTAATTAATGGTGCTGGTATGTCTTGAGGTTGCGGTTGAAATTCAGGTAAAGGACTTGGCAAAGGAGTATCAGTTGGTGTCGGCGTAGCAGTTGCGGTTGGCGAGGGAGTAGCAGTTGGCGAGGGAGTAGCAGTTGGTGTAGGCGTAACTGTAGGTGAGGGAGTAGCAGTTGGGGTAGGTTTAGCAGTTGCAGTTGGCGAGGGCGTATTGATAACTTCGGGTACACTTTTCATGGATTTACCAATAATCGCCATGATCGTTAACACCAACAACATCGCCCCCCCAGCGATCCACATCCAAAGCGGAAATGCTGGGCGCGGTGATTTTTTTTGGAAAGCCACGGTGTGGAGTTGGCTAGGATGATCGTCTTGGGCATAGGGCGATCTCACTTGTGGCGAAACCACCACCGTTGCAAGGTTACTTACTGAATGGTTATTGCCGCCATGCAGCAACGTTGTTGGTAAGACCTGTTCCGTGGCGCTAGGTAGCATAGCGATCGCCTCTAATACTTCGGTCGCTGTCTGATAACGCTGACGAAAATCGTAACGCACCATTTTGTCGAGCATATCCAGAAACTGAGGTGAATAGCTGCCTTGAGATAGGCGATCGCGCCATACCAGTTCGGCAGTTTCAGGATGTTCCGCAAATAGGCGTGGTTCTGCTCCAGTGATGGCTTGGATAATCATCATTCCCACCGCATAAATATCGCTACTAAAGCGCGGCTTACCATTGAGTTGCTCGATCGGCATATATCCAGAGGAACCGATCGCGAGCGTGAGATTCGTATTGCCTTGGGGATCAACTGCCAGACTGCTAATTTCTTTGACTGCCCCAAAATCGATCAAAACAATTTTGCGATCGCTTTTACGGCGAATCAAGTTGGCTGGCTTGACATCGCGATGAATAACATTGCGATCATGCACATATACTAATATTTCTAAAACCTCTGTGAGCAATGCGATCGCCACAGCTTCAGGCGATCGCCTGTCCTTACCGATCTCATGAGTAAGATCATTCCCATCAGCAAACTCTTGAACCAAATAAAACTCTTCGCCATCTTGAAAGTGGGCGAGCAAACGGGGAATGCGATTGTGCGAGCCTAATGAATAGAGTGTTTCTGCTTCTTGATCGAAGAGGCGCTTAGCAGTTTCCAGCACAAAAGGCTCTTTTGACGTGGGCTTAAGTTGCTTAACCACACAGATCGGATGTGTCGGCAAATCAATATCTTCAGCGAGATATGTTTGCCCAAAACCACCACCACCAAGGTGACTAATAATTTTGTAATGCCCTCTAAGTATGGTGTTTAACACGATTAATCTGAGTTACCTTTAGATCCAAAGTAAAAACCAATTACTGTACCAACCAAACCTATTTGAGAAGTCAATATAGTGACGATTAAATCCTTTGCTAAAGCACTAGTCTTATCAAATGAACTGGTCTTTTTTTCATCGACAAAAAATCCTGACATTATTGTTAATGCGACAATTATCACAAAGCTAAATCCTATAGTGCCAGCAAGCGTATAAGTTAAAAAATTAGCTAATTTTTCACGAGTTTTTTCAATGTCACTACCCTGACTCGGAATAGTATCAAGAATATTAATCGTAGATTGAGTTGGACTGAAGTTGCGTATGTCGTCTGTGATAGGTTCGCGTACAGATGGTTTTTCGTCTTCAGAATTCATAATTAAAAAGTTTTTTGATATTTTGTAAATAAAGAAATTTTGATTATTTTAAGAAAATTTCGCGAATTGAACCATCTGAATGCTGAACAAGAAGCTTACCTCTTTGATTAGATGTAACGTCATAGATATATGCTGCTGTTATTATTGCTTTTTTGAGTGCGGCTTCTGGAATAAGCCCTTGCTCTTTTGCTAGCCAATTAATAAGGTTGACTGTTTCGTTATCAAGGTTTAGCGGTGGCGATGCCATTCTTCCAGAAGTCGCTTGCTGAGAAATTGAGTAAACCTTTTTATTGGACAGATCATCGTTCATAAAGCTAAGCTTTTTAGCTGACCTGTTTTTCTCGAAATTGCCAAGTATATCGCCTAAACCCATAACTATTCACCCATAACTATTTTGATGTTTTTAGTATAGCTTTTAGATAATTATTGCAAAAAGTGAATTTTTGAAGTATTTACCGATCGCTCGGCGATCGCTAATAATCTAGCTAATTTAGATTTGAGAATTAATTTTTGTAAAGACCTTGCTTTTCGCATGTCTTTACCTTGAACCGCTTCGTACACTTGCCGTTGCAGCTTAAAAAGGTTTCTTTTGCCTACCTACTTAGAATAAACTATACAAGATTGAAATTAATCATGTTAGTTCTCGTCTCATATTGCTTATCGTCGATTTAATGGGAATTATTACCAAACGTTCATCCAAAAAAATTCGAGCTAACGAAATTCTAATTCGTCTCAAACAGATTTATCCTGATGCGACCTGTTCACTTGATTACGAAACCCCTGTGCAACTCTTGGTTGCCGTGATTCTCTCAGCACAATGCACCGATCAGCGCGTGAATATGGTCACGCCGAAACTATTTGCGCGTTTTCCTGATGCGATCGCCTTAGCAAATGCCGATCTGGATGAACTAATGGAATTAGTCCACTCCACAGGCTTTTATCGCAATAAATCTAAAAATATCAGAAGTGCGTGCGAAATGATAGTGCGAGACTTTGATGGCAAAGTACCAAATACGATGGAGTCTCTTCTGAAGCTAGCAGGAGTTGCCCGCAAAACTGCCAATGTCGTTTTAGCTCATGCCTATGGAATTAATGCAGGTGTGACCGTTGACACCCATGTAAAGCGGCTGACCAAAAGATTAGGGCTAACTAAATTTGAAGAGCCAGTTAAAGTTGAGCGTGATTTGATCGGGCTTCTGCCCCAACGGGACTGGGAAAACTGGTCAATCAGAATTATTTATCACGGTCGCGCCGTTTGTAATGCCCGTAAACCTGCTTGCGATCGCTGCCAACTTGCTGATTTATGTCCATCAGCCCCCAAGCTCTCAAATTTAGGGGCTTGATTAGGGTGCTTTAGGCGTTAATCTGTGAAGTTTTCTAAAGATACTCACCTTTTATGCAGTGACATCAACGCTTATTCCCTAAAATGAAGACAAAATTCTCACT
>JAJAZG010000334.1 GCA_026785865.1 Pseudanabaena sp. CAN_BIN31 | reverse complement strand
CCTCGGATGCGATCGCCCCCAAAGAAATCAATGAACTCCTCATTGATATCTGCGAAACTTTAAAAGTCTCTGATAAAATCGTCAAAACTAGCGCCTATGCCATAATTAGCGAAATCGAAACAAATTTTGTCAGCAGTAATAGTTCTGACATTTATCAAAAATTTCTGATGATCGCCACAGACTACGCCGCAACAGCTCAAGATGGCGCAGTCATTCAACGCCGTGGCGATCATGGACAACTCGCCCGATGCAATCAAATCGGCATGGAAGTATTTGATCGCCCAGCACTTTTACAAAGAGCGCAAATAATCGGTGAACAAGCAATCGAGTTACTATCGGCAACAGAATGCCCCACAGAAACCACAGCATTAGTCCTCGCTCCCGATCAAATGTTGCTGCAAATCCATGAGAGCATCGGTCATCCCTTGGAAATAGATCGCATCTTAGGAGACGAACGCAACTACGCAGGTGGCAGCTTTGTCAAACTGGAAGATTTTGGCAATATGCAATACGGTTCATCGCTAATGAATGTTAGCTTCGATCCCACTACATCAGGCGAATTTGCCAGCTATGCCTTTGATGACACAGGAATTCCTGCTACCAAAGAATATTTAATCAAAGAAGGTAAGCTTTTACGTGGCTTAGGCAGTTCTGACAGTCAAGCGCGATCGGGGATTGAAGGTGTGGCAAATTCTAGAGCAACCTCATGGAATCGTCCTGCGATCGATCGCATGGCAAATATCAACCTTGAGTCGGGAGCGCATTCTTTTGAGTCAACGATCGCCGATATCGAACGCGGCGTATATATGGAATCAAATCGCTCATGGTCAATTGACGATTATCGCAACAAGTTTCAATTCGGCTGCGAATATGCGAAATTAATCGAAAATGGCAAACTAACCAAAACCTTGCGTAATCCTAATTATCGTGGAATTACTAATCAGTTTTGGAATAGCCTGACCAAAGTAGGCGATCGCCACACCGTTGAAGCCTATGGATCTCCCTTCTGCGGCAAAGGCGAGCCTAACCAAGTAATTCGCGTTGGTCATGCTTCGCCCGTTTGTCTATTTGAAAATATCGAAGTTTTTGGTGGTGCATCCTAACAAAAAAGGAAAGCTAAGCTTTCCTTTTTTGTTTATTTTAAACCCAGTTGCTTCATTTCTTGTTCGAGGACATTTAGTAATCCAGCGTCATTATTAGCGCGAGCAACTTCCATCCGACGTTTAACTGAAGCTGATAGACTCGCCTTATGATTTGCGTCGTCTTCAGCCTTTCTTTGCAGGGTATTCATAACTAATATCCTTATAAAATACATATTGTTTATATATGCTTACCATAACATATAAGTATGTAAACGGTAGTGTATGTTACTAATATTTTTTTAAATAAATGTAAAGAAAAAACCGCGTAGTCAGCTTTACGTTTCTAAGTGTAATAATTCTTTTCTTAGCCAAACGGCTGATTTATACAGCCCTGAAGATAGAACAAAAGAGTTGAAATAGGATCGCAAAATATTAACCTATATGCAATGCGTAACTATTTTTGAGCTATTGCCCTAAGGTTGTTTGAACTAGCTGAGATCTAAACTGCCTATCAACACATTAAGAGAAATCAGGTTAAAGTTTTTAGACTTTTAGTTGCGGATCGCGGAACCTATGCTCTTGAATAAACAATTGTGTGTAACTTGTTTTATTCTGAGTCATTCACCAACATCAAAGAAGTTTTTTGAAATCTTTTCCGTACATGGGTTGTAACGAAAGATAGCAGAGAAAAAGACTTCTTTTGGTGTTAAATCGATAAATCCTTACTGTTAAAAGCTTTTAGAGATTTTTGCAAGTCATGGTGAATAATACAAGTTAGGTAATGCTGCCAAAAGCAATAACACCTTGTCAATATTGAGGATTTTTTTGTAGGAATGAAGATAATTGGGTTTTACTAGGAGATTTAAGAACAAATAGTTGCGTCGTCTTAACGCGCTACTGGTAAATGAAGTTTCTCAAAAAGTACGTTATTACGTTTCTTGGCATCAGAAATTAATTTATCAAAAGATATGATTTCTGTATAAGTATTTAGATTTGTATTGAAGTTAAAATACCCCATCTGATCTGGGGTTACTGTAAAGCCATAAAATTTAGCAAACTCTTTAATTTTTGGTGTTATATCACAGATGATATAGGCATAAAAGGGAATATTTTTGGAGATAGGAATTAATCTTCCATCTTTATCAGTTGTATTACCTTCTTGAATTTTACTAATGTACCCAAAGACCTGATTAATTGGGTTTTCATCTTCACTATATCCTTTTCGCATAGGACGTTTGAATTCAACTATCACAACAGATGCATAGGGAGCCTCTCCCTCAACAA
Source organism: Pseudanabaena sp. CAN_BIN31 (assembly GCA_026785865.1). GTDB lineage: Bacteria > Cyanobacteriota > Cyanobacteriia > Pseudanabaenales > Pseudanabaenaceae > Pseudanabaena. The sequence goes on along the minus strand of JAJAZG010000334.1, from coordinate 8,416 downwards.
AAGCAAAAGGATGATTAAAGACTACTAGGTCTGGTCTGTCATCACTCGATATAGATATACCTTCTAAACTGCTGAGCTTAATGTCTGAAGCAAGATACTTATGGTAAGCAAGTTTTTCGTCAATAACCCATAAGTTTTGACGATCAAAATCAACATTGTCTGAGGTTGTTTTGAGAGGAAAAATTAGCTCATGAACATGTTTTTCTAGCTTATAGTTACCATCTTCATCCCTTTTTAAGTGGCTATCTAAAAGCTCTAAAAGGGTTTTTCTGTGAACAATATATTGAGCAAGATTTGCTTTGCCAAAATCATTAAATTGTTCAATAAATCTATTATATCGTTGAGCGTATTCAGGATAACTATTGAAATTGTCAAGAGTTGCAGAAAGAAAGTCTTGACTAAGCTCTTTAATCTCAAGTGTAACCTTTGCATTTAGCTTGTATAGTGCAAGGTCAAGTTTATCTTCAGATAAACCTAGCTCAATATTATCCAAAAGTTCAGGGTGATGTCTCAATAGAGATCTATATTGAGGTGCTTTAGTTGTCACAAATCTCTGCACTTCTAAAAATTTAGTACCCTTAATATCTTCTAGCCAAGGAGCTAAGTAATTTTTTATCTGAGAAATTGTTTCTTTTTTTAGTTCATCTAGAGTAATCTCATCTGGGAAATCGATTTCTGAAGAACTTGTCATATTAAAGTTCGTTCGTTCAGGGTTTACCCGTTCATCAAGATATTCACCCGTGACATAAGCTAAATAAGTAAAAGTATTCTCTTCGTTATCTTTTAATCTTTTATTTAAATCTGAAATGTGATTACTTAATTTTTCATTAATCACCTCTCTATCTTGACCACAAAAATATATTCTGTGTTCAGATTCTTCGCTTCCATATAACTTTAAGTTTTTTATTTTAAATTCTTTTGACTTCAGTGTAAATATTTCTTCTTTAGAGTTTATTTCAACAGTTTGGGTGAAAAGATTATTTAATTCAAATGTTTCAATACCATCGTGAACATATATTCTTGGGCATGATTGCGAGAGGAAAAAGACTAAACAATGCTCAATAATTTTTTTAGATATAGTCTCAGCTTTTTGAGGACAATTCTTACGATAGGTATCCTTGAAACCAATTAAGTTTACTTCTGTTCTACATATATCTTTTTTTGCAGCTACATTTTCTAATAGATCTGTAACTGCTTCATGTTGAAGTAAAAACTTAAATTCTCTCTTAAATGACTTGTTATCAGACTTATATATACTTTTAATGTAGACTGAATCAAATACTTTTAGCCAGAGAAAACGCCCGATACCTTTTGCCCCCTTCTCTACTTTTCTAGCCGAATCTGATGTAAGAAATGATTCAAAATTATCATCATTAAATCCTGCACCGTTATCAGCAATCTTGAAACTTGTAATCGGATAAATATTTCTAGAATTATCTAATAAATTACCCTGTGTCTCGTTACGTTCAATAGTAATCCGAATCCAGCCATCTGCTATTCCTGTTTCCTCAATTGAGTGTATAGAATTTACTATAGCTTCAAAAAGAGGCATTAATGCTTTGCTGTTTGGTAGAGTCATATTTTTTACCCTACCTACTAAGTTTACTTTCATCTTTGCTTGATTCATCTTTATAACTCACTTACCAGTTCTAAGATTCTTAATGCTTCTTCTAGCTATCTTAAACGACTAGTTCTTCATTTTTGAAAATGGGCTAGTTTTGACTAAATATTGAAATCATCATAAAGATTGAATAACTTCAAGAATCAGCAACTACTAGATATCAATTAACTGCTCCATAAGATAATTGTAGCAACAATTTTCTTGAGTATAGCCTCTAAATTCTCTTTGGTAGGTTTAGTTTGATAATATCGTTAAAAAATGTATACCTTACAAGCATAATTAATTATCTGTAAGGTATACCAATCATGTCAATACGACAAATTAGCCAGCAGTTAATGGGCGATAAGTTCTGTAATTGATATCAGGAAATATATTGTCCATATATTCAATTTTTTCCAGCCAACCCGCATCGATTGTGCCAGCCTCAATATCTTCAAACAACTTCTCCAATCGCATTAGGTGCGATCGCGTCCGTCTCATCGCATAGGGAACCATCGTGCCAGTCCGCATGATGAATGCCCAGTCAGAAGACTGCGCCAAAAGTAACTCCCGCGCCGCCTGATTAAGCGATCGCCACTCTAGCTCATCCGCAGGTTCACGATAGGACAAATGAATCATCCGTTCTGCTCCTTTATGCAAATGCTGATAGACCCAAGCATTCGTCTCATTTAGCCAATATTCGTGGAAACCTTTATAGCCCCAACTTGATTGAGCAGGACGCGATACCTGTTGAGTCGGATTATCGCGCAGATAGTCGGCAAGATGCGTCATCTCATAGGTGGTCTGATCGTAATAAGACTTGCGAATCAGATAATCAATAAACCAAGGACCTTCGTACCACCAATGTCCAAACAACTCTGCATCATAGGGCGATACCACAAGCGGCGGGCGACCCATCATGTCATGGAGGTAACCAACTTGACTTTGGCGATTTTGCATGAAGTTAGTCGCATGTTCGGCAGCCTTTTCTTTAGCCCAATAGGGATCGTAAAGTTGCTTGGCATCTAAACCAAAATCACGCCCCGTAATGCGGTGATATTTGACACCCGTATTTTTGCGCTGACCATTAGGCATGATGAACGGCTTAATATACTCATATTCCGCTTCCCATCCTAAATCTTTATAAAATTCCCGATAAACAGGATTTCCGGGATAACCGACTTTCGATGACCATACTTGCTGTGATGACTCATGATCGCGGGCAAAGGCCGCCACGCCTGACTCGGTAAAAACTGGAGCATATGTCCCAAAGCGAGGGCGAGGCTGACCATATAAAAGACCATGCCCATCGGTTAGGAAATAACGCAATCCCACATCAGCAAGCATTCGCTCTAATCCGTCGTAATAGGCGCATTCTGGCAACCAAATCCCATTCGGTGCGCGTCCAAATTCATTGGTGTAATGTTCAACCGCGACTTCTAGTTGCGCCCAGACTGCTTCTGGGTACATTTTCATCAATGGCAAATAACCATGAGTCGCGCCACAGGTAATAATATCTAGATTATTTGTGTCTTGAAATTGCTTAAACGCAGTGATCAGATCGCCGCCATATCTTTCCCAAATCTCGCGAGTCTCAGCAAACTCTCTGACATAGTACTCAGCAAGATATTTGACATGACCGTTATGCTCATTATGAATTACCTCAAGCTCAACCAATTCTTGTAACGTAGCGAGATGCTTGTCATAACGCTCTTGCAGTAAAGGATCGCGCAACATCGATACCAGAGGCGGTGTCATGCTCATGGTTATTTTGAAATTGATGCCATCTCGCCTGAGTCCCTCATAGACTTTGATCAGGGGAATATAAGTCTCAGTTATCGCCTCATATAGCCATTCTTCTTCCAGTACATAATCGCTTTCGGGGTGGCGGACGTAAGGCAGGTGAGCGTGTAACACCAGCGCGAGATATCCAATGCTCATAAATCTTCTTTTCCTAAAAAATTTTTAAATTAGCCGATGGTGCTAGAAATTGTAGAATCCAGAATCGGTCACGCTAAGCGCCGACTATCTTTATCTGTGGATTTAAGGTATTTTTTAAAGTAATTTTAAGCTATTCATGTACCCAATGTAATTATGTATACACGCAGCGATCGCCTCTTGGATCAGAACAAATCAAAACCCAAAATAGAGTTGCGGCGTGGAGCGCCACAACTCTATTTTGGGTGGGAAGGGAGTAACAAGACTGGCGACAGCTATAAAGCGATCGCCAGCAAATTCAGGATGATAATTTCAAGACAACTAAACGAGTCTACTGCTATAGTCTTTAATTAAAAAGTCACAACTCTTATAAATCATAGGCTTGTTACTTACTTGAGATTTATTTTGTAAACTTTTTAATGTAAATTGTTAAAAAAAGATTACATAACAAAAACAATTATTTTAAAACGCTAGATGTAGTAAATAAGCGTAAAATCGAGCTATCAAGAGCTTAGTCCTATAGAAAAGTATAATAGAAGCTCTTGCCATCTGTAGAAATGAGAGATACCTTAAGATCCCGAACTAAGCAAAATCATTTTGCAGACTCAAAAAACTTACTGATTGGGGATCAAGTTTTTTGATAAAAACTATCTTTGGACATAGTTAAGCTTCAATAGAATTTCTATAGATTTTGGAAGATTATTTTACTAAACTGGAGGTTGACAGAAGTTATCTATATGTGCATCAACCAATATAAAGCGATCTAATGCACATAAGTGACTTATTAGCTGTTCATCATGAACTTGTTTAAAAGAAAAAAACAAGGTAACTTATTACCTGTAATTGCTCCTTGCTGAGTTAAATGATCTACCTATTTAAATAGGTTTAATTACTTAATTCGCTTCATTCTCACACTTGATTTATCAGGAGCAAAGCTAGTTAACAGGAGGCAATTTTTTGAAAAAGATATCTTCCAAAGATGAGGATCTGACAACCAATGTTTCCCTGACATTGGGCGATAAGATATCCTCTCTGAAGGTACGTCGTTCGCTAGCAGTGTTAGGGTTTGCCCTGTCCGCAGGAACCGTGGGGGTGTTGGTTAATCAGCAATCAGCAAATAATCATCTTAAGGCTATTCCCGTAGCAGCATCGTCGCGTACTTTGACCGACGTGATGACTCAAAACCAAGATCGTAAGTATGAGATGGCTCGAACTTCGATCGCGTCAGGGTCATGGGATATCTCTCAAGGCGTAATTGTCCATGAGGTTCGCGAAGATGAAACCTTATGGAAATTAACTCAAGTTTATCAAGTCGATGCGGCCGCGATCGCTGCTTCTAATAGCATCAGTGCGAATACAGAATTGCAACCCGGCATGAAACTGTTGATTCCACCTGTGAATGGTTTAGTTCACAAGGTTAAGTCAGGAGATACGCTCGAAGCTATTTCTAGCTATTACAACGTTCCTAAGAGCGAAATCGTTAAGTATACATCTCTAGCTTCTGGTGACTTTTTAGCGATCGATCAACCCCTTGTGGTTCCTGGAAACGTCGCGACTTTAATGCAAGTTAAAGAAGGTCACGTTAAGAGACAGTTGCTAGTTGAAAAAGAACGGCTAGTGCAGCGCTTACAAGAATTAGAGGGCAAAAAAGCAACTGCTACTTTAGCTAGCGCAAGTTCTAAGCCGAATGTTGCTGAGAATGCGATCGCCAAGCAGCCGAAGTACACTGCCTATAAAGTCCAAAATGGCGATACGATCGAGACCATTGCGCGTCGCTATGGTATTACCCAAAAAGCAATCATTGAGGCTAATAAGCTAGAAAACCCTCAATGGTTAGAACTAAATCAAGACTTGAAGCTTCCTCAAGATCGCAATCTTCCAACAACTCAAATGATCGCGTCTTTTAACGAAAAGCCGATTAAACAACTAGCATCACCAGTAGGATCGCTGTCAGATAACTATTCCGCAAAGGGAGTAGAGCAGATGCGAGTTTCTGCGGCTACACCAATGGTTTTGCCGAAAGAAATGGTGACTAAAGTTGCGGCAGCTAACCGCGTTTCACCTTGGGATGGGCTAAATCAGCTAACTGGTACAGCTTCTACAAATCTGCCAAGTTTTCCTGCTCAAGAACAGTCGTCTAGTCTGCAAGCAAAGGCAACAGCCATTCAACCAAGTTTGCCTGTAGCAGGTGAACCAGCTATTAAGGTCGCGGTTGCGCTATTCCCATTTGCTCCCGATCAACTATTGGGTGATTTAGTCAGCCCCAATAACAGGCAAAATTCTATTGTGTCTCCAACAGCGCTTAACTTACCCGCAAGAGCGATCGCCACACCGTCGATTCCTACGCTGAGCGCGTCCGAGCAATATAGTTCTAATCGGGCCATTCCCATCGAAGCTAGCACTTCTCAGCCAGTAGCTGAACCTAGAGTTCAGCTTCCTGTTAGAGTTGCTGCGGCTTTATCGGTTCCACAGATTCCTGTGGTTTTGTTGACTGAGCAAAGGGTCAGCTTAATTAATACACCTGCTGAATTCAAGAATCAACCAGTTGCAGAACCAGCAACAAAAGTATCGCCAGTAGCGGCTGTGTCAACTCCGACTATTCCCGCAAATCGAGCGATCGAGCAAGCTAGCAATGCTAATTCTGCACCTATATCTGCATCTGTCATTTCTCAGCCTGCATCTGAACCGAATGTCCAGATTCCCGCTCAATTAGCTGTCAATCTTGTACCCAAAGTACCTGCATTAGCCTCCGTTGAACAGCAGACAGCCATGTCTGCGCAACCAAATCAGGTTGCGCTAATGCCCGACCCCGAAGCAAGAATGACTCCTCTAGAAGTTAAGCGTCTAGAGTCGGAAGTGGATCAACTGAATACCAAAGTCCGTGATGCTGAAATCAAATCAGCAGCACGTAAGGCTGAAGAAGCTCGTAAGTTAGAAGCAGCCAAGATTGCGGCAGCTAATTTGAATGCTTCGCCAAATACCGATCGCAACTTTGATGAGAGTCGTAGTGCGATCGCAAATCCTGGCGCTCAATCAGGTATTTCCCCACAATTGCCACAACTAATAGCTAGCGCTTACCTACCCGATGTCCAAGATTATGGATTATCGACTGGTTTCATCTGGCCAGCCGATGGTATGTTCACCTCTGGTTACGGTTGGCGCTGGGGTAAGATTCACGCGGGTATTGACATTGCTGGACCAGTTGGCACGCCAATCTTGGCAGCAGCCTCTGGCGTTGTGGATTATGCCCAGTGGAATGATGGCGGCTATGGCAACATGATCGATATTCGTCATGCTGATGGCACAGTCACCAGATATGCCCACATGAATGAACTCCATGTTAAGGAAGGTCAAACTGTCAGTCAAGGACAGTTGATTGGTGGGATGGGTAGTACTGGATTTAGTACTGGTCCTCACCTTCACTTTGAGATTCGTCCTAATGGTGGCAGTGCGATCGACCCAATGACATTCTTGGCAAGTGCTAAAAAATAGAATCATAAAATAAAGCCATAAGTGACGCTTCGCGTCATTATGTAAAAAAGGACAGGGGTTGCTAAGCAACTCCTGTCCTTTTTAGTAAATCCCAAAAAGCTGTAGCGCACGCACGGTGTGCGCTACAGCTTTTTGGGATTTGGGTTTTATTATGCTTACCTACTTTTCTGCTAAAATTGGGATAATAAAAATTTTTCATAGATAAACAGGAAACGTTGATGGCAACGGACTTACAGAGCTTAACTGCTCAATTACAATCTCTAGCAGAACTCGCAACAAAATCAATAGGAGATGTGCAAACACCTGAAGAATTAGAGCAGTTAAGGGTGGAATACTTAGGAAAGAAGGGAACTCTTTCGCAGATTCTTGGCATGATGGGCAAGCTACCTGCTGAAGAAAAGCCTCAAGTTGGCGCGATCGCCAATCAGGTAAAGCAAGCATTACAAACTCAGCTAGAAGAGCGTAAAGTCACAATTCAGCAATCAGTGATTGCTAAGCGATTAGAATTAGAAACTCTTGATGTGACGATGCCAAGCATTCTGCATTCTTATCAAGGCAGACAGCACCCTATCCAAAGCACCATTGACCGTATGTTGGATATTTTGGTGGGCTTGGGTTTTACAGTCGCGCAAGGACCTGAGATTGAAACGGATTATTATAATTTTGAAGCCCTGAATACTCCCGCCGATCATCCTGCCCGTGATATGGCGGATACCTTATATTTGAGTGATGGCAAGCTATTGCGATCGCAGACTTCCTCAGTCCAAATTCGCTATATGGAAGAAAACGATCCGCCCCTAAGAATCGCTTGCCCCGGACGTGTGTATCGTAAAGATGACATTGATGCGACTCACTCACCAATTTTCCATCAGATCGAGCTTTTAGCCGTCGAGGAAGGGCTGACATTTGGCGATCTCAAAGGCACTGTCAAAACCTTTGTTGAAGAACTTTTAGGCGACTGTCCAATTCGTTTTCGCCCTAGCTACTTCCCATTTACTGAGCCATCCGCCGAAGTTGATGTGATGTGGAATGGTCGCTGGTTGGAATTAGGCGGCTGTGGAATGGTCGATCCTAACGTATTTAAAGCCGTGGGCTACGATCCTGAAGTAGTTACAGGATTTGCTTGGGGCTTCGGTGTAGATCGGGTTGCCATGGTTTTACATAAAATTGACGATATCCGCCGTTTGTTTAACAGTGATTTACGTTTCTTACGCCAGTTTTAAGATCAGATAAAACCCAGATACTCTCTTCCCAGTGAAAGATTAGACGTTTGGGGGGGGGGGCCCCCCCCCGCGGAATATTTTGGGGTTTTTTTTTTTTTTGGGGGGGGGGGGGGGCGCCTGCATTAATGGGGTGTTTTTTTTGAAAACAGCCGGGGGGGAATAT
>JAJAZG010000333.1 GCA_026785865.1 Pseudanabaena sp. CAN_BIN31 | reverse complement strand
TGTAAAGCTCTGCTCGCTCTGAAATGGTAAGATGTGTATAGTTCATGAGGATATCCTTATTATTGTGATAAATATCAGAATATCCTTATGAGTCCCTTATGGCAAGATCTCTAGGTGTTGCACTTCAAGTTTGAATTGGCGACTCTTTGCCTTTCATTTCTTTATATTTCTCTATTTCAAAGTACGAAAAATGTATAAATTTTTGAATCCTATGACAGGCATATTTTAAACTATTACAGCTAAAACTTAGTTCTAGCTATAGATTGCTTAAATTTTCCTTATACTGCTTAGAGGCGCGATCGCCCTACGTGCAATCAGCGATTCTTACCAAGTTCCCATACTATTATATATCTTGAAGAATTTGCCGATCTTGTCTTAAAATATTTTCCAGATTTATCATCTTTTTACGAGTATTTTGCGATGAGCATACCCGATCTAAAAACTCTGTTATGGTTCAATCATAGACAGTAAAACTAGGAGTTATTGGTGCGGCGCTAAGCGCCGCACCAATAACTTTTAGTTGGGATTAGCTACTTTTTAGCAGCTACAGGCATACCCAAAATGTCCTCAATGCGAGGCATTTGATCCAGTGGAATCACACGACCTTGATCTTCAAAATTGGCAATCTGATCAAAGTTGAGATAGCGATAAAGAGAACTTGCAAAAGGATCGATTTTTTTAGTAACGATCGCCTTATACTCATCCACCGTTGGAATCTTACCCATCAACGCACAAACCGCCGCAAGTTCGGCAGAACCGAGATACACTTGTGCATCTTTGCCCATACGGTTATTGAAGTTACGAGTAGAAGTCGAGAACACGGTCGCGCCATCGGCAACACGAGCTTGATTGCCCATGCAGAGCGAGCAACCGGGAACTTCCGTTCTCGCTCCCGCCACGCCGAAAGTGCTGTAAATTCCTTCTTCTTTAAGTTGAAACTCATCCATGCGAGTTGGTGGCGCAATCCAGAGTCGGGTTTTGACAGGAGGTTCTTTTTCAAGAACCTTGGCGGCGGCGCGGTAGTGTCCGATATTAGTCATGCAAGAACCGATGAACACTTCATCTACGCGATCGCCTGCCACTTCTGAGAGCAGCTTCACATTGTCAGGATCATTCGGAGCCGCGACAATTGGCTCCTTGATTTCATTGAGATCGATCTCAATGATTTCTGCATACTCAGCATCAGGATCAGCTTCCATAAGAACAGGATTCGCTAACCATTCTTCCATTTTGGCAATACGGCGGGTTAAGGTTTTCGCATCGTGATAATCGCGAGCGATCATGTTTTTCATCAAAGCGATGTTTGATCGCAAGTATTCGGCAACAGTCTCGATGCTGAGTTTAATCGTGCTACCTGAGCAGGAGCGCTCAGCAGTAGCATCGGTTAGTTCAAAGGCTTGCTCGACTTTAAGATCGGGTAAACCTTCGATTTCCATAATCCGACCTGCGAAGACATTCTTTTTATTCTTCTTCTCAACCGTTAGTAATCCTCTTTGAATGGCGATATAGGGAATTGCATTCACGACATCGCGTAAGGTCACACCAGCTTGCAATTCACCTGTGAAGCGCACTAGCACTGACTCAGGCATATCGAGGGGCATGATGCCAAGGGCAGCAGCAAAGGCGACTAGTCCTGAACCTGCGGGGAAGGAAATGCCAAGGGGGAAACGGGTATGGGAATCGCCACCAGTACCAACAGTGTCGGGCAATAGCATTCTATTTAACCAAGAATGGATAATGCCATCATTGGGACGGAGCGCGACACCTGCACGGGTTGCGAAGAAATCAGGAAGCTCTTTATGAGTTTTGATATCGGTGGGTTTGGGATAGGCGGCGGTGTGACAGAAGCTCTGAAGCACTAAGTCGGCGCTAAATCCTAAACAGGCTAGTTCTTGTAACTCATCGCGAGTCATTGGGCCAGTCGTGTCTTGAGAACCAACGGTGGTCATGAGCGGTTCGCAGGAAGTATAAGGGCGCACACCGATTACGCCGCAAGCCTTGCCGACCATTTTTTGGGCGAGGGTGTAGCCTTTGCCTGTATCCGTAGGAATGGAAGGAAGGATAAACACATCGCTAGCAGGTAAGTTGATCGCATGACGAGTTTTGGCGGTCAAGCTACGACCGATTAAGAGCGGGATTCTACCACCAGCGCGAACTTCATCGGCGATCGTGTCTGGAGTAAGGCTAAAAGTGGACAGAGTTTCGCCAGCCGCGTTGGTAATTTTGCCTTCGCGAGTGTGAATTGTAATCACATCGCCTGTCTCTAGTTTAGAAACATCGCACTGAATTGGCAATGCACCTGCATCTTCAGCCGTATTAAAGAAAATCGGTGCGATCGTGCTACCGAGAATCACGCCGCCCGATCGCTTATTTGGGATAAAAGGAATATCGTTGCCAATGTGCCATAGTACCGAGTTTATCGCCGATTTGCGCGAAGAACCTGTTCCTACTACGTCCCCAACAAAGGCGACAGGATGACCTTTTTGCTTGAGTTCGGCAATCTTTTTTAAACCATCTGGCATCATCGATTCCAACATACAGAGCGCATGGAGGGGAATGTCAGGACGCGAAAAAGCTTGAGAAGCGGGTGAAAAGTCATCGGTATTGATTTCACCTGTGACTTTAAATACAGTCACGGTCACAGTTTCAGGCAATACAGGACGACTGGTAAACCATTCTGCCGCCGCCCATGACTCGATGACGGCTTTTGCTCTGGCACTAGTTTTGGATAATTCTAAAACTTGATTAAACGCATCAAATACTAATAGGGTTTTCTTCAGTGCTGTAGCCGCGAGATCGCCGAGTTGGTCATTGCTCAGTAAATCGATCAAGGTTTGGACGTTATAGCCGCCGACCATCGTGCCGAGCAGTTCAACGGCATAGGAGGGTGAAACTAGTGGCGATGTATGTTCACCTTTAGCGATCGCGGTTAGCCATCCTGCTTTGACATAGGCCGCCTGATCGACCCCCGGCGGAATGCGATCGCGCAATAACGATAATAAAAATTCTGATTCATCTGCGGGAGGATTTTGCAATAAGTCGCAAAGCGCTGAGGCTTGCTGAGCATTCAATGGCAAGGGTGGAATCCCTTGTTGGGCGCGTTCGGAAACATGATCGCGGTAGGCTGATAACATATTTTGTTGTTTTTAATTTTTTACAAAAACTTAACTTACTATCGATCCTAATCAACTTTGGTATGCAAAATATGTTTATGGCGATCGCGATCGCCGAAATTTGGGAGCTAGGCGATCGCATTTGCTCGAAGGGTAAAATGAAAGCTCGTCCCAACAGAACAGGATAAATCTAAATCAGCTCTAATCTGCTGTGCCAAAATTCGTACTAATCTTAATCCCAGAGAATCCGTTCCATTAGAGTTCACATCTTTAGAAATGCCAATTCCATTATCACGGATAATTAAATGTAAATTATTATCATCATCAGACTGATGTAAAATCACTTCAATTAATCCCTGATGATCGTTCGGAAATGCATATTTAAACGCATTAGTTAATAACTCATTTACGATTAATCCCATCGGAATTGCTGTATCAATATCCAATAGAGTTGGCTTGATATCTAACTTTAGTTCAATTTGTTGAGTATTAAAATTTGTAGAACTATAGAGATTGCCAACTAAACGATGTAGATATTCATGGAAATCAACTTTGTCAACATCATGGGATTGATATAATTGCTCATGAATCAATGACATTGTATGAATGCGACGTTGGCTGTCTGAAATTGCTTTTAAAGATTCGGCATCGTTTATGTAACGTGCTTGCATTGATAACAAGCTATCAACCACACTAAGATTGTTTTTGACCCGATGATGAACTTCTCTTAAAAGAACTTCTTTTTCTGTAAGTGATAATTGCAGTTTAGTTTCTACTTCTTTTAACTTGGTGATATCTGATGCCGAACCAATTATTTGTTTTACTTTGCCATCAGTATTGCGTAAAAAAACTGCTTCTTGACTATAAAACCATTGCCATTTGCCATTGACATTCTTCATCCGATATTCAATCACAAATAAATCTTCACAATCTCCATTGTTGATATCCTCATGATGCTGTTTCACTTTCGATGCATCTTCAGGATGTACAAGATTATCCAGAACTGATTTATCCATTGCTTGGACTTCTAATGGACTATAGCCAAGGACATGAGCAATTGACTGATTGTAATAAACGTTACGGCGTTCTTCCAGATCATAAATATAGAGAATGTTTGGAGTTGTGTCTGTAATCCGTTGAATGAATTGTTGGCTTTCTTTGAGAGCTTGTTCTGCTTGTTTGCGGGTTAGCG
>JAJAZG010000332.1 GCA_026785865.1 Pseudanabaena sp. CAN_BIN31 | reverse complement strand
TCTGTGGAGCGACTGTAAGACCTGAAGAGAGTAAATCTCGGAAGGCTAGTGCTAAGAAGCAGAAACTCTAAGAAGTGATTCTTGGAATCTCAGTCGCGGTGACTCGCTGAGAGTAGTCAACAAATATTAATAAATTGCTTAATTAGCTTATTGATTGGGGTAACCGAAGCGGTAAGGTTAATCAAAGGATTTTTTAAGAATAGTCGAGGCTCCAAATGCTAACAGACAGCGATCGCGTTCAGGTTCTCAGTGAAGCACTGCCATACATGCAGCAATTTGCGGGGCGTACCATCGTCGTCAAATATGGGGGCGCGGCGATGAAAGAAGAAAGCCTGCGCCAAGACGTGATTCGCGATGTCGTTACCATGTCATTTATGGGATTGCGCCCAGTGCTAGTGCATGGCGGGGGCCCTGAAATCAATACATGGCTAACAAAACTCAATATCAAGCCACAATTTATTGATGGGTTGCGAGTGACCGATGCTGAGACGATGGAAGTTGTGGAAATGGTGCTAGTGGGGCGCGTTAATAAGCAGATCGTGGAAATGATCAATCTTGCAGGTGGTTCTGGCGTTGGTTTGTGCGGCAAAGATGGCAACCTGATTCGGGCGCGTCCTCAAGGCAATGATGCGATTGGTTTTGTTGGTGAAGTCAGCGGCATCAATATCAGTCTGCTCTCAACCTTGCTCGAAGCAGGACATATTCCTGTCGTTTCCAGCGTGGCAACCGATGAAACAGGGCAGTCCTACAACATCAATGCTGATACCGTCGCTGGTGAACTCGCCGCCGCTTTGGGAGCCGAAAAATTGATCTTGCTTACAGACATTGCAGGCATTTTGCATAATTACAAAGATCCCAGCACTCTCTATCGCAGTTTGACGATCCATAAGGCGCGAGAACTAATCACAGAAAATGTGGTCAGTGGCGGCATGATTCCCAAAGTACAATGTTGTGTGCGATCGCTAGCTCAAGGTGTAAAAGCCGCGCACATTGTCGATGGTCGCGTGCCACATTCACTATTGTTGGAAATTTTCACTAATAGCGGAGTCGGCTCGATGATTGTGGCTTCAGAAACATCACTCTAACGAATAGGGCGTGCTTTGCACGCCCTATTTTTGGTATTAAATTATGGCTGATACTTCTGACGAAAATCAAAAATCTACGGCGGATCAAGTACAAGATCCTCATGATCCGTTGCAGTTTGATGCGTCGAAACCAAATACCTTAAAGAGCTTAAGCTTGCCTAGGTTTGGTGTACTCAAGTTTGGCTTGCCAAAATTTAAGCTGCAAAGACCAAAAGTATCTTTCAAAAAAAGCAGCTTTTTGTGGTTTTGGCTGATAGTCATTACGCTCAGTTATGCCTGTATGGGCTACTTTCTATCAGTATTACTAACAATTCCATTTCGAGAGAATTTAGCGATCGCGGGTTTTGCGATCATCGGACTATCTCCAACTATGGCGGCTTTTGCTGATTATGCAGTAATGAAATGGATCTACCTGATCAGTGGTTTTTTGATTGTTGGTGGTTTAGTTTTTCTAGTTAAGTTGAAGTTTTATCTCATAGTTTTGGCGATTATTGCATGGGTGGGATTAACTGCGATCGCCTTTATTGGCGATGCGCTCACGAAAGAACGCAAACTATGGATGGCGATCGGCATATTAACCATACCTTGTCTAATCGGACTAGCAATTGGTCATCAAATCTGGCGACTAGCAGCATCATGGAGTTGAGCTGTCGCCAAGTCTGTTAGCAAATAAAACCCAAAAAGTAGAGGCAACGCACCGCGCCGCCTCTACTTTTTGGGTTTTTGATTTGTCTTAATACAAGTAGCGACAGCTATAAAAAAAGCGAGCTTAGCTCGCTTTTTTTAAGATTACTCTTCAGTTTCAGCCTCTTCAGCCATTGGATAGACAAAACCATCATTTTTGCCTGAGAGGATGGACTTACCTAAGGAAATAGCTTTTTGAGCATTAACTGCGGCTTTCCGTTTCCATACGGCTTTGCGGCTATCTCGCTTAGATTTAGAAGTTTTCTTCTTGGGTACTGCCATGACGTGATCCCTATATTAAATGTGATAATTTTCTAATTAGAAAATTTTTGACAACCTTTTTATCATATCCGAAATGATGATTTATGCGATCGCAATTTTTAGCAAACCCAGAAAGGAGAGACATCGCTTCGCAATGTCTCTCCTTTCTAGGTTTATATTTAACTTAGCCGCTTATTTGCAAATCAATGCCCGAAGCCAAATTTTCCTTCGCCGAACATTATCACGAACGCACTAAGTATGAGCCTGCAACCCTTGCGAGTAAAGGTCAGGGCTTAGACTGGAGTACCCAGCCATCGCCTTACAAGGATTATAAAATTGGCACAGTGTATGACCTCAAACCCCATCTTACTGAAGAAATTCAGCCCGATCGCGATGGATTATTGGCAAGTCGGTGGCGGCGGCTGTCGCGGTTACTATTTTGTAGCTATGGACTGACGGCGCGAGTGCCAACAGTGACGGGAGATGCCTTTTATCTGCGGTCTGCACCTTCGGCGGGTGGTTTATATCCTGCCGAGATGTATGTAATTTCCGCAGGTACACCGCTTTTGTCCGCAGGAATTTATAACTATCAAGTTCGCAACCATAGCTTGATTCATTTTTGGCAAGACAATAATGTTTGGGGTGGCTTGCAACAAGCTTGTTTTGGTCATCCTGATTTACAAAATACTCGGATGGCGATCGCCATTACCGCAGTATTTCACCGATCGGCATGGCGCTATCAAGATCGCGCCTACCGCCGCATTTTTCTGGACACGGGGCATTTGTTAGGAAATATTGAGTTGGCTAGCTCAGTCGAGGATTATCAAGCATCGCTAATTGGTGGCTTTGCGGATGAAGCAGTGAATGAATTGTTATTTTTAGACAAAGAAGTAGAAAGCGCGATCGCGATCGTGCCAATTCTCGATTTGCAAGATGAAGAACGCATCGGTCGTGGTCAAGAATCGCGAGAACCAATGTTGCGATCGTCGAATATTTCCAAAGGAATGATGACGGCTTTGTCATCAACAACTACAACTAGTTTTCCCAAACTGCCTGATGGTCACCTTTTAGAATATCTACATCAAGCCACCCAG
>JAJAZG010000331.1 GCA_026785865.1 Pseudanabaena sp. CAN_BIN31 | reverse complement strand
CCAACTAAACCACTGCTCACCGATCGCCTTACTTGGATATTCGATGCCATAGGTAAAGCGCAATGTATCCGCAGGAATCGCCGTTACAAAGCTATCACCTTTACGAACTGTAACTGGTTCGGTTAAGGGAATTAAGCGATCGCCTTCTACTTGAGTTTCGATACCAACTTTGGCGATCGCCTCAACCCAAGGCAAAGCCGAACCATCAAGAATCGGCAATTCGGGGCGATCGAGTTCGATACAGGCGTTATGTATACCCATCCCAAACAAAGCTGATAATAAATGTTCAACTGTGCGAACACCTGTGCCATTTTGGCGCAACTCCGTTGATAGCTGCGAAGCCGAAACTACGGTTGTATCCGCAGGGATCTTTGCCCCACCATAAACAAAATAGCGCCCTGCATCAATAGGCGCAGGACTCACAGTTACCGCAACCTGCTCTCCACTATGCAGCCCAATCCCTAAGAGCGAAAATGGCGCAGCGATCGTCTGTTGGTAGAGCATGACTAGAATTTCTCTCCTAGACCAAAGCTAAACTGCGTACCACCATTTGATGCTACGCCATAATCTACCCTGATCGAGCCAAGGGGCGATTGTACCCGCACACCAATGCCATAACCTGCGCCACTACCTGGCTTACCTCGCGCTCCTGAAGGATTGCCTGGTACGGCTGAGTCAGATCCTAAAGTCGTACCATAGTCGAAGAACAGCACCCCACCAACGATACTAAACACAGGAAAGCGATATTCTGCCGAGAAAATACCGAAGGTGCGACCGCTACCAATTTTGCCTTCATCCCAACCGCGGACTGAGTTACTACCACCGAGTTGAAATGCTTCGTAGGGAGGCAAAGTACCAAGTACTGTTCCAGCTTGAAGGTTAAAGGCAAGAGCTTGTGTACCTTCAGAAAAATTCAAGAAACTCACAGGAATAAAATAGCTGTAGCTAGCCCGAACTCGATTTAAGAAAATTGAGCCTAAACCAACGGGGATCGATTGCTCCATCGCAATCCGAAACACCGAGCCAGAGGATGGCTTAATCGGATTGTCGCGTTGATCGGTGGCGTAGGCAAATTGCAATAAAATCAAGTCGTCGCGCCCAGTCCCACTAGCGGTCAGAGGATTACCTTTGAAGTCATTAGCGACGACTTCATTTGAATTACTGTTAAGAGTGCTGACTCGTTCGTAACGCAGACCTAGTGAGGCAGTTGTCGCAGCGCCAAGAGGTCTAGAAAAGCTGAAACCTGCTCCCAGTCGGTTGATCCGAATATCACTGTTATCTGGTGGAGCGCCAACAGGAGTATCAAAAATGGAGCTAAACAAATTGCGATTAAAGATATTGGCCGTAAAGGAGGTGCGATAGGGATCACCAGCTAGCCAAGGATCGGTGAAGTTGAGATCAAATAATAATTCGCGCTGACCAACTTGAACATCTAAACCGAGCTTTTGGTTATTGCCGCCAAGGTTTTGTTGCTGGAAGCTGACTGTACCGAACAAACCTGTCGATGAACTTAAACCAGCACCTGCGGCGATCGAGCCTGTATTGCGTTCCTTGACGTTGACCGTCACGATTACTTTGCGTGGGTCAGTACCTGGGGCAAGACCAATGTTCAAATCTTCAAATAAACCGAGGGCAAAAACTTTTTGGAGATCACTCTGAATTATATTTTTATTGAAAATTTCTCCTTCTTTAACGGTCAGTTCGCGGGTAATGATAAAGTCGCGAGTAGTACCAGTGACAGGTTTACCGTCTTTGTCTACGGTTTTGCCATCTTCATTGATAAACGCAACTTTAATGCCTTCGATCGCCCCTTCAGATACAACTAAATTAATATTGCCTTCAGGTGTCGCTTTGATATCAACAACTTGGGCTAAAACATAGCCTTTGTCTTGATAGTATTTTTCAAGTTCCTTAACCCCTGTTTGGACATCTTTGAGATTGGTGATCTTGCCAATTTGTGAACCAAAAATGCGATTAATTACGCCTGCTTCGAGTACTCTTGTCCCGTCTGCGTTGACAGCCTTGAGAACAGGATTTGGTAATACAAAGAAAGTTACCCGAACGCCAATATCGGTATCTTCTGGTTCAGCTTGAACGTTTGAGAAAAATCCTGTCGCAAATACAGCATTAATGTCGGATTGGAGTTGTGTGCGCGTTACTGTCCGTCCTGGTTTTGTGGCGATCGCATCATAAATTCTTTGCTCAAGCTCAGGAGGCAGAGGCGGCTGTCCTTCTGGGGTTTTAATCGCAACTTCTCCCACTAATACTTGAGTTTCATTTGCGGCGGGTGGCGTGGGAGTAGTAGAGGGAAGGTTAAAGGTTGGTGGTGTATTTGGTGAGACTGGTGTACTTGGAGTAGTTTGGGGGGAAGCAGGAGGAACAGTTGGCTTCGGGGTTGGCGCTTGAGCAATCTCTTGACTAGGAGCAGCTAGTGCCAGCAAAGGATCTGTCAGTAACGTGCTGGCGGCAATGGCTGTGAATACGAGCAAGTTTATACGCATAAAGTCTTCCAAACACCTACAAAATATTTAAACAGCATACTTAACAGGAAACTTGACGAACAAATGTGGACAGAAAGTTTCTGGGAATAGCAATTTACTATCATAACTTTGAATATAACCATATTGCTATCGGTCATTGATTAAAGCTAAATTTAGCCGATCGCTGCCAAAACTCGCTGCATTACTTCTTGATAGGCTTCGGCGACATTACCTAAATCTTGGCGAAAGCGATCTTTGTCCATAATCCGATCGCTAGGATCGGCGATCGCTTTATCCCAGAGGCGACAGGTATCGGGGCTAATTTCATCGGCTAGCAATAACCGTCCGTTAACGTCAACGCCAATTTCAATCTTAAAATCAACGAGAAGCAAATTGCAGCGATCAAAAAATGTTTGTAAGTGCTGATTAATATCTAAAGCTAGTTGTTTAAGTTGAGAAACTTGTTCGGGTGTAGCGAGATCGAGCATGGCAACATGGGCATCGGTAATCAATGGATCGCCAAGATCGTCATTTTTATAGAAAAATTCGACTAGGGGCTGTTTGATGGATTGACCTTGTTCTAAACCGAGTCGTTTACAAATACTACCTGCGGCGATATTGCGGACGACGACTTCGATCGGCAATATTTTGACAGCAGCAACTTGCATCTCGTTCGGTGAGACTTGCTTGATGAAGTGGGTGGCAATACCTTGGGTTTCCAAATACTGAAAAATGTGCGAGGCGATCGCGCAGTTCATCTCGCCTTTGTTGGCGATCGTGCCTTTTTTTAGAGCATTGAATGCAGTTGCATCGTCTTTGTAGCGCGACAGCAAAATATGGGGATCGTCTGTCGTAAACAGAATTTTGGCTTTGCCTTCGTAGAGCTTGGTTCCACTCATAGATGTTGAAATATGTAGTATGGCTTAAGTATTCTATAGCAATAGCAATTTCCGATCAAATGAACCACCGTAAAATTTTGAAAAGGGTTGCGAAGCAACCCTTTTCAAAATTTTACTGGTTCTAGTTTGAGCGCAAAGCGCTGTAAGTTATGGCGAACTCGAAACTAAAAGAGATTACGCAAGTCTTGTAGATTATGTTACAATCGCGCCCAATTTTGTTTTTTCGATACCTCCGTCTGGCAAACAGCATATGAGACTCCACACACAGAAACATCTTCGTAGTTTTGCCCTAGGACTAGGCTCACTCTTGAGTGCTAGCACCAGTATTCTGATTGCTTTTAGCGCTCCTCTTTACGCACAGTCTTTCCCAAATGACTCTTTACCCACAGCTTCACCCTCGGCTGCTAATCAGTACCTTGTATATTTACCCAATGTGGCAAATATCAGACAAGCAAAGATATTAGCTCCAGATGCATTTCTTAGCCGCCTAAATACGGGTGAACAGATTGTGCAATTAGGTCGCTTTAATAACTTAAATCTTGCCCAGCGTCGCGCCGCACAATTCAGTCAAGCAGGACTGAATCCACAAATTCAAACTGTGCAGAATAGATTTGTAACTTTCCCCACTGCGCCTGTAAATTCAATCCCACCCAATAATTTTCCAGCTTCATCTGCCCCATTTCCTGTGGAGTCGCTTCCTATATAGCGTCCGAATGAGCCATTACCAAATGTGCCTAACTCAGGATTTCCTAATAGTAATTCGATCGAGATTGTGCGATCGCCTCAACCACTCCCGCCACAAATTCAGCCATATCCCAATCAGGCGATGCCGCCGATCGCCGCTCAAAATCTGCCCAATTCAGCCCAATTACGCTATTTCGTAATTATTCCCACAGGCTTGGTATCAGAGTTGCAACGAGTTCAAGCGATCGCCCCGAATGCTCAGTTGCGATCTTCTTATCGTGGCACTTATATCGAAGTACAGGGCTATCCCGATCGCCCTAGTGCCGACACTTTAAACTCAACTATTCGCCGACAAGGATTTGATAGTCGCGTTGCATTTTTCTAGATTGATCTTTGGGGCAATGGGCTTAAGCCCATTGTTCTTTATGGTTTTCTATGTGTAAGTGCGTCCGCGCCAACTTTTAGGTTTGGTGAGTGCCGAAATCCAAATGCGAATTACGGCAAAAGGATCGGCGAGGGGGGATAGCCAAAACCAAAAGCCAACTTCGGTGTAACTGGTGCGAATGCCAAATACTAACAAGCATCGGATGAATACGAGAAAGGCATTGAGCCAAAACAGGCTATTCATCAATAAAGATGCTGCTGGTTGCCAGATCGAAAGCGCGATTAACATTGGCAATGGCAGACCTTGAACGGCGGTGAGTAATAGGCAATCGGCAAAGGTTTGGCTCGGTGTCGCAGCATCTTTGAGGTCAAGCGATCGCCCCCATTCTCGCCATGTTTCCGCCATTGATGTATACATCCGCACTTGCATCAGCGCTGCACCATCGAGAAATCCGACCTTTGCGCCACGTTGGGCGGCGGCTCTGGCTAGGGTGACATCATCACAAAATGATGATTTAGCCAGCTCATAGCCGTTTAGCTCGACCAGCTTGGCGCGTTTAGATAAAAAGCATTGACCATTTGCCATCACCCGATCTTCAGTAAATTGAGTGCGATCGCCTGTTGCGCCAAACCGAAAAATTAAGGTGATTAATAGCGCAGGTTGTAGCCATTGTTCACCTGCGGTCTTGAGAATAAACTTCGGCGACAGTGACACAATATCAAAGTTATCAGATGTGGCTTTCTCAATAAAACTCGCCACCAGTCCCCTCTGTGGCAATGTATCAGCATCGATGCCCAACACCCATTCGCTACTCGGATCGCTATTCAAAAATCCTGTATGCAACGCCCAAGGACGACCAACCCACCCGACTGGCAGAGGATCGTCGGTAATTAGCCTTAAAGGAATCGGAAAATCTTTTCGTAATTTCTGCACATATTCAGGTGTGCCATCCTGCGATCGGCTATCCACAACAATAATTTCTTTGGCAGCCTGATCGCGCAAGCCTTCTAAACAAGTTGGTAAGCGATCAATTTCGTTAAGCGTAGGAATGACAATTGAAACTTGAGGATTTTGCTTGGCTAATGCTTCGGCAGATGGCTCAAGCGGTAATAATGGCGGCGTGCGATCGCGGGCTGTGCTAAGACGTTTGAGCAGTACAAGTGTCGAGGGGACTTGTAGTAGCAAAAAAAATATCGGGAAACCTATTAAAAAAAGCGGATTATTCAACTTTGATGGAAATGCTTACGTTCTAAAAGCCTATCCTATCGTAATTTGAGCCGACTATATAAGCCAAAAAAGCTGTGCCGCACGCGAAGCGTGCGTCACAGCTTTTTTGGCTTTTTACAATTACTCTTCTAGCAAGCTTCTCAACATCCATGCGGTTTTTTCATGGACTTGCATCCGTTGTGTTAATAAATCGGCAGTTGGTTCGTCACTTGCCTTGTCCACGATCTCAAAAATAGAGCGGGCTGTTCTGATCACCGATTCTTGTCCTTCAACGAGCAACTGAATCATTTCTGTCGCCTTAGGGACTCCCTCAGTTTCAGGTATCGAAGTTAGTCTAGCGTATGCAGAATAGGTTGCAGGTGCATGAACACCAAGAGCGCGAATCCGTTCGGCAATCAAATCGACGGCTAGAGCCAGTTCGGTATATTGCGCTTCAAACATGAGGTGCAATGTATTAAACATTGGTCCCGTCACATTCCAATGGAAGTTATGGGTCTTGAGATAAAGGGTATATGTATCGGCAAGCAAGCGCGATAGTCCATCCGCGATCGCAATGCGATCGTCTTCAGATATACCAATATTGATCGAGCTAGATGGCTCTTTATCGGTTAATTTGTCTTTGTTCTTGCCCATGTTTATATGTTTTCATAGCTTTTACAGCACTATAACCAATCGAACAATATCAAAAAAGTACCAAATATGTGCTTTTCGTTACTATTTTGAAAGGATAGAACGAAAAAAGTGAGTCCTATCTTTTTAGCGTACATAAGAATTAGCGTTGGGGGGGGGGGGGCCGCCCCCCGAATTTGTTGGGTTTTTTTTTTTTTTTTGTTGGGGTATAGGGGGAGGGTGTTGGCCGGGGTGGTTTGTGAGGGGGAATGGGGGTTTGGTTTATTTT
>JAJAZG010000330.1 GCA_026785865.1 Pseudanabaena sp. CAN_BIN31 | reverse complement strand
GGGCAGTACTTAGCACTGCCCTTCTTTTTTAACTGGCAAGATATTCTTGCATTCTGGCTTTACGCTTGCGAAGGTAATCCATCCCTTGACGCTCTAACTGTCTTACTTGCTCGCGGCTAAGATCCATGCGCTTACTAATGCTCGCTAGCGACATTTCTTGACCATCTTCTAACCCGTAACGCAAAATCATCACTTGACGTTGCTTTTCGGGTAACTCTTTGAGCAAGCTCTGAAGATCGGTACGCATCGATTCTCGCTCTACATAATGATCGGGAGAATGCCCTGTATCTTCTAAAAGTTCCGCAAGTTCTGTGTCTTGGTTATCACCAATGCGTAAGTCAAGGGAAATTGGCTGACGCGATAGAGATAGACATTCACGAACTTGATCGGTTTTGATATTTAGCTCAAATGCTATTTCGGCAACAGTAGCGACCCGACCAAGATCTTGAGAAAGCTGACGCTGAGCTTTTTTAATTTTGTTCAGCTTCTCGGTAATGTGAACGGGTAAGCGAATCGTTCGCGCTTGCTGCGCGATCGCCCTCGTAATCGCTTGACGAATCCACCAATAAGCATAAGTCGAAAACTTAAAGCCTTTGGTCGGGTCAAACTTATCCACGGCACGCTCTAACCCAAGAGTCCCTTCTTGCACTAGGTCTAGCAGCTCTAAATTACGCTTTTGATATTTCTTAGCAACAGAGACAACCAAACGTAAGTTTGCCTCAATCATTTTGCGTTTAGCTCTTGTCCCAACCCGAATATGGCTACGCAAAACCTCTGGCTCTAAACCAACGTCTTCCGCCCACTCTTGCTCGGTTGGCAAGCGATCGCTATTTTGAGCGATGTTTTCTTGGGCATCAAACAGAGCCATCATCTGCTGTACTTGCTTACCGTAGATAATCTCTTCTTCATTGCTGAGCAAAGGGATTTTTCCGATTTCATGCAAGTATGTGCGAACCATGTCAGCAGACAGGCTGACCTGCTTATTAGCTTGCCTATCCACTTTTTTGGCTGTGGGGTGGGTCAATGGTTCTTCAGACATATCGCTCCTCATTTTTTTAAACTAATCGTTTTTATAAGAGTGCTTTTTTAAGACCAGAAGTGTTAAACAATCAATATCTCTATAACTTCAAAATCTAAATCTTCGAGCTTAACAGCTTAAAATCACAATCTTTAAGTTTTACAAAGTTGGTCTATTAACATCCGACCTTTTCTAGACTTGATTTGTATAATACAGGATTAACCTTTTTATATCTTGCGTCTAGAGTTACATATTATTACGAATCAACCAAAAAAGTCAAAGGACGGCTATCACTATCTCTCTAAAGATTCTGGTTAAAATTTGACTAAGTATTTACACTCATTGCGATGGGGTTTTTCATGGTTAAAAACATATTAAGATCGCTCATTTGCTATTACTTAATTTCATCAGTAAGCATTAATGTCAGAAGTGGATATCAAACTAAGGATCTACTTCGTGAGTAAAGTATTAATGGAGTGATGTTTATAAACGTTAATTTAGATTTAGCAAATGTCCAAAAATGTAACAAGAATATAATTGTTTAGGGCAATTGTTCAGATATAGAAACTTAGACAAGGAAAAAATGAAGCGCTTATCGATTTCTAAGCAATACTGGCTGCCGAGCGTGACTGCTAAAAATCTTTTACTGACTGATTAGGTTACAAAAGACAGAATCAAGAAACTAGAGGTTCCCGTTCATACCTTTAAAATCAATTATTGATGTTCACTGAAATAAAAATGACGCAGTGTAAAGCGTGTATCAATTATTCCTTGAGATTGCCCATGTGCATCTTTAATTTTGTTTAAGAAATTATTTAACCTTGACCACAAGCTTGAATGGAACGACCGATAAAATAAATCTTAACCATTACTCCTGTGATTAATTGTCACAAATGCTTCATTTACGCGATCGCATAGTTTGATAACCTCTATTCTTAAAGAAAAGCTGCAAAATGCAATCCCTCACCTGGGTGAAGTCAAATATCAAAATAATAGATTCAAATCTAATTTTTTTGATATTCATGAAACTGACTTAATGTAGTTTGTTTGTGAAGTATTTTGTAATGGTCTAGTTTGGTAGTGGCGGCGCTTTGCACGGCTACTACTAAACATAAAATATATAGAACTTAGGGAGAAGATTTGTGGCTTATTCAGTTACGTTGATTCGCGGCGATGGAATTGGACCAGAAGTAGCAAAAGCTACACAGACAGTTGTAGATGCAACGGGTGTGAAGATTGATTGGAGCATTGAAGATGCTGGCGTAGATGTGATGGAAGCCTATGGCACGCCTCTGCCCGATCGCGTATTGGAGTCAGTGCGTAAAAACAAAGTTGCAATCAAAGGCCCAATCACTACTCCGATTGGTTCTGGGTTTCGTTCTGTCAACGTAGCAATTCGCAAGGAGCTTGACTTATACGCAAACTTGCGCCCTGCCAAATCAATGAAAGGCGTAAAGAGCAAGTTCTCTGACGTTGATCTGGTGATTGTGCGGGAAAATACAGAAGACTTATATGCAGGGATTGAATTTCAGGCAGGTACAGAGGATGCTGAAAAAGCTCGGAAATTCATGGAACAGCTATCGGGTAAATCTGTTCGCGAAAATTCAGCGATCGGCGTTAAACCAATTTCTGAGTTTGGTAGTCGTCGGATTGCCAAGTTTGCCTTTGACTATGCGATCGAAAATGGTCGTAAAAAGGTTACGGCTGTTCATAAAGCTAACATCATGAAATTTACCGATGGGCTATTTCTGGAAGTGGCTCGTGATGTCGCTAAGTCTTATCCTGAGATTGAGTTTGAAGATCGCATCGTCGATAACATGTGTATGCAGTTGATGCAAAAGCCTGAACTCTACGATGTATTGTTATTGCCTAATCTCTATGGGGATATTGTCTCTGACCTTACTTCGGGGATGATTGGTGGCTTGGGTGTAGCTCCTGGTGGTAACTTTGGGGAAGAGATCGGGGTGTT
Organism: Pseudanabaena sp. CAN_BIN31; assembly: GCA_026785865.1. Classification (GTDB taxonomy): domain Bacteria; phylum Cyanobacteriota; class Cyanobacteriia; order Pseudanabaenales; family Pseudanabaenaceae; genus Pseudanabaena. The sequence goes on along the minus strand of JAJAZG010000330.1, from coordinate 48 downwards.
TGAGGCAATTCACGGCTCTTCGCCAAAATACGCAGGACAAAACAAAGT